>NZ_BPRG01000217.1:376063-452322 GCF_036984265.1 Pseudonocardia sp. D17
CGCAACCGGGCTGCGGGAAAGTGCCGTTCCTGCAGCCGGACGGCGGCGCACAGGGAAGCACCCGATGAGTGAGCGAGTGGTCGCGGCGATCGACCAGGGCACGACGTCGACACGCTGCCTGCTGTTCAACCGCGCCGGCCGGATGATCGCGGTCGCCCAGCGCGAGCACCGCCAGCACTACCCGCGCCCCGGCCGGGTCGAGCACGACGTCGAGGAGATCTGGCGCAACCTCGTGTCGATCGTCCCGGCGGCACTACGCCGCGCGGGGCTGGGCCCGGAGAACATCGCCGCGCTCGGGATCGCCAACCAGCGCGAGACCACCGTCATCTGGAACCGGCACACCGGGCTCCCGCTGGCCCGCGCGATCACCTGGCAGGACACGCGCACCGACGGCATCGTCGCCAGGCTGACGGCCGAGGGGCACGGGCCGCTGTTCTCGTCCGTGTGCGGGCTCGCCCCGGCGACCTATTTCGCCGGTCCGCGGCTGCGCTGGCTGCTCGACAACGTTCCCGGTGCGCGGGAGGGCGCCGAGCGCGGCGACGTCCTGTTCGGCACGATGGAGACCTGGCTGATCTGGCGGCTCACCGGCGGGCCCGCCGGCGGCGTGCACGTCACCGACGTCACCAACGCCAGCCGCACGATGCTGATGGACATCCGCACGCTGCAGTGGTCACCGAAGCTGCTGGCGGCACTCGACGTCCCGGAGCGGATGCTGCCGCGCATCCGGTCGAACTCCGAGGTCTACGGCGTCTGCTCGACCGTGCTGCCCGGCGTCCCGGTCGCCGGCGCGCTGGGCGACCAGCACGCCGCGCTCGTGGGCCAGACCTGCTTCGCGCCCGGCGAGGCGAAGTGCACCTACGGCACGGGCGCGTTCATGCTGATGAACACCGGGCCGCGGATGGCGGAGTCGACCCACGGACTGATCCCGACGGTCGGCTACGTGCTCGGCGAGAACGTGCCCGTGTACGCGCTCGAGGGCTCGATCGCGATGACGGGCTCGCTGGTGCAGTGGTTCCGCGACTCGCTCGGGCTGATCGAGACCGCGCCCCAGATCGAGACTCTCGCGATGACGGTGCCCGACAACGGCGGCTGCTACATCGTCCCGGCGTTCTCCGGGCTCTACGCGCCGCGCTGGCACCCGGACGCGCGCGGCGTCATGGTCGGCCTGACGTCCTACATCGACAAGGGGCACCTGGCCCGGGCGGTGCTGGAGGCGACGGCGTGGCAGACCCGCGAGGTCGTCGACGCGATGAACGCCGACTCCGGGCTGCCCGTCACCCGCCTCAAGGTCGACGGCGGCATGACGGCCAACCACCTGCTCATGCAGTTCCTCGCCGACGTGCTCGACGTGCCGGTCGAGCGGCCGCTCGGGTCGGAGGCGGTGTCGCTGGGTGCGGCGTACGCGGCGGGGCTGGCCGTCGGCCACTGGTCGAACCTGGAGACGTTGCGCGCCAACTGGCACCGGGCCGCCGCGTGGGAACCGGCGATGGACCCGGAGCTGCGGCGCCGCGAGCACGCGAACTGGGAGCGCGCGGTCGACCGCAGCTACGACTGGGTCATCCCGTCCTGAGCGCCGGCGGGACGGTCAGGAGAGGCCGGGACCGCCCATCGGCGAGAGCTCGATGAACTCGGGCGGCCCCGCGAGCAGTCCCAGCACCGAGCCGAGCCCGGCCTCGCCGAGGTCGCGGTTGAGCGCCGCGTCCGACGCCGCCTCGTCGCTCCAGACCTCGGTGATCCACACCGCGTCGTCCTCGTCGGGCGTCCGGTTGACGACGTAGAGCTCGCAGCCGGGGGCGTCGCGCATCCCTTCGGCGACGCGCAGCAGCCCCTCGGCCAGCGCACGGCCCTGCCCCTCGACGGCGACCATCCGCACGTACCGACCCACCCTGCCGCCGCTCATGGGTCCCGACGGTACGGCCCTGTCGACGACCCGGCCGAAGCACCCTGTGAGTGGCGACCATCGCCACTCACAGGGGGACCACCAGGATGCGGTCGTCGTCGGCGGCGGGGGAGCCGCGGCCGTCGCGGTTGCTCGTGGTCACCCAGAGCGAGGACCGGTCGGGGCTGGCGACGACGGTGCGCAACCTGCCGAACTGTCCGGTGTAGAGCGCCTCGGGGGTCCCGACGCGGCCGTCGGGGGTCAGCGGCACCCGCCACAGCCGTTCCCCGCGCAGCGCACCGACCCACAGCGAGCCGCCCGCGTAGGCCATCCCGCTCGGGGAGGCGTCGGCGGTCGACCACGTGAGGAGGGGATCGGCCAGGCCCGGCCGCCCGGCGATCCCCTCGACGGTCGGCCAGCCGTAGTTCGCGCCCGCCGTCAGGAGGTTGATCTCGTCGTAGGTGTTCTGGCCGAACTCGGTCGCGTAGAGCCGGTCGCCGGGGCCGAAGGCCAGGCCCTGCACGTTGCGGTGGCCATAGGTGAAGACGCCGGTGCCGAAGGGGTTGCCCGGGGCGGGGGCCCCGTCGGGGGTGAGGCGCAGGACCTTGCCCCCGAGGTCGTTCAGGTCCTGGGCGGGGCCGCGGCGGCCGGCCTCGCCCGTCGCCACGTAGAGGAATCCGTCGGGGCCGAACGTGAGGCCGCCGCCGTTGTGGATCGACCCGGCCGGGATGCCGGACACGACCACCGTCTGCGCGGTGCCGTCGACCGTCCCGTCCGGCGCGACCTGCAGCCGCACGACCCGGTTGTCCCCGGCCGAGGTGTAGTACACGAAGACCGTGCGGTCCGCCGCGAACCGCGGCGACACCGCGATCCCGAGCAGGCCGCCCTCACCGCGGGCCACGACCCCCGCGACCGTTCCGACCGGCGTCGCCGCCCCCTGCGGGGTCACCCGCATGATCGCCCCGGACATCCGCTCGGTGACCAGCGCGTCGCCGTCCGGGAGGAACGCGACGCCCCAGGGCACCTCGAGCCCGGTCAGCAGGACACGCGGACCGGCGGGCGTGCGCTGCGGCTCGAGGTCCGACGGAGGAGCCGGCACCGGGACCCGGGCGGTGGCGTCGGGGTCGGGTGCGGCGCCGGCGCACGCGGCGAGGGTGAGCAGGGCGACGACCACGACGCCGACGACCCTGACGACCCCGCCGACGACGCCGCTGGTGCCGCGGGCTGCGATGCGCACGGAAACCACGCTAACCACCCGTGAGGGACGAGGCCGTCGGGACCCACCGATCGGGTGCGCCGCACGGGGTCGCGCGGCGGCCGGCCGGGTGGCGGCGGCAGACTCGGGGCGCACCCCGCGGTCGCGGGTGCCGATGATGGGGGACTGATGTCGGTCGATCACCTGCTGCAGACGATCCCGCCGCTGACGGTGTACCTGCTCGTCGGGTTCGTCGTGGGGATCGAGAGCCTCGGCATCCCGTTGCCCGGCGAGATCGTGCTGGTCAGCGCGGCGTTGCTGTCGTCGCGCCACGAGCTCGCGGTGTCCCCGGCGTGGATCGCGGTGGCCGGCAGCGCGGGCGCGATCATCGGCGACTCGATCGGCTACCTCGTCGGACGCCGCTACGGCATGGCGTTGTTCGGCCGGCTCGGCAGGCGCTTCCCGCGGCACTTCGGTCCCGACCACGTCCGGGTCGCCGAACGGGTCTTCACCCGCTGGGGCATGTGGGCGGTGTTCTTCGGCCGGTTCATCGCGCTGCTGCGAATCTTCGCGGGGCCGCTCGCCGGCGCGCTCGGCATGCACTACCCGCGGTTCCTCGTGGCCAACGCGCTCGGCGGGATCGCGTGGGCGACCGGGACGACGCTGCTCGTCTACTCGCTGGGCGTCGTGGCCGAGAGATGGCTCTCGCGGTTCTCGTGGATCGGCCTGGTCGTGGCGGTGCTGGTGGGACTCGGGGTGAGCCTCGTGATCCGCGCCCGGACGCGCAGGCTCGCCGAGAGCTACGCCGCCGAGTCCGACGACTGACGCGGCCCCGCAGCAGGCCCGTGTCGAGCACGGGCGGGTCGGGGCCGTAGGCGTTGCGCCGCGCGGCCCGCACCCGCAACCCGGCCAGCGCGGTGACCAGCGCGAACGCCGGCGGTGCGCCGCGCAGCCACGTTCCGGCGATCCTCGCGGAGCGAGTGTCTACCGTGAGCGACGTCCTCTTGGTGTTTCAATTGGCTGCCGGTCGGGACGATTTCGGCGCTCCAGACGGTCGGCGGATCGTCGCGGACGACGTGAATGGGCCGCTGCAGGCGGCGTGCGGTGTCCGCGCGTGGGGAGGTGTGTTCGTGAAGGCGCGCTCGCTGATCTTCGACCTGTTCGGCGACTACCTTCGCTACCGGGGGGGCGAGGCCCGGTTGCGGAGCCTCGTGTCGCTGATGCACTGCTTCGACGTCCCTGAGCCCACGGTCCGCGTCGTGGTGACGAGACTGCGTAAAGAGGGCTGGTTGGCGAGCCGCCGCGACGGCCGCGAGACGGTCTACCTCCTCACCGACGCAGCCTGGGGGCTGCTCGACGAGGGTCGTGAGCGCATCTTCCACCGCGCGCAGGGCCCGTGGGACGGGCTGTGGCACATGGTCATCTACTCCGTCCCGGAGGCCGAGCGCGGCCTACGCGAGCAACTGCGCAAGAAGCTTGCCTGGTTCGGTTTCGGCCCGCTCTCGTCGGCGGTCTGGGTGAGCCCGCACGACCGCACCGGGCTGGTTCGCGCCGCTTTTGCCGATGAGCCCGCCGTGCAGCTCGACGTCTTCCGGTCGCGGTCGGCCGGCGTTGCCTCGGATCGGGACATCGCCGCCCGGTCCTGGGACCTCGAGGGCCTCGACCGCGCCTACGCCGAGCTCCTGGAGACCTATCGGCCCCGGCTCGCGGCCTATCGGTCGGGCGCGCTGCAGGGCACGGACGCGCTGGTCGAGCGGATGAACCTGGTCCACGACTACCGACGCTTCCCGTTCCGCGACCCCGATCTGCCGCCCGAGCTCCTGCCGGAGGGGTGGAGCGGCCGGCTCGCCCACGAGGTGTTCCTCGAAGCCCACGGGTTGCTGCGGGGCCCGGCCGAGGCCTGCGTCGACGCGTTGACGGGCGCCGTCGCACTGCCTGCGGAGGAGGCGGGGTAGATCCACCCCCGCCGACGTTACACACGATGGACGATCGTCCTGCATATGTTGTAGGTTCGGGTCGTGCTCGCCACGGGGGCGGTGCACGCACACGACGAGGAGCGTGGCGGTCGTGCCGGCGGTGACAAGCCCGACGCGTTTCCGATCCGGGCCCCCGGTGGTCGTCTCGTGCCTCGTGCGGCCGGCGCCCGAGTCATCGCCTTCGGCGTCGGCTCCGGGTGCAGCCTCGACGGACTGCCGGGGCGACCGGCGCGCAGGCGGCCGACCCGACCTCGTCTCTGCGTGCCGCCCCCGCTCGTGTGGCCCGCCCTGACGACACCCTGGGGGCGACGGTCGCCGGAACGACGAAGGAGACGTTCGCATGGCCTCCAGCCAGCTGCCGGAGATCACCTGCACGGAACAGGCGCAGCTCGAGGAGCTGTACGCGGCCTTCGACGCCGCGCACATGAAGCCGCTCTGGACCGAGATCGGCGGCCTGATGCCGACCACTCCGCAGCCCGACTCCGTACCGATGCTGTGGCGCTGGTCCAGTCTGCTGCCGCTGGCCGAACGTGCGGGGGAGCTCGTCCCGGTCGGCCGGGGTGGGGAGCGGCGCGCGATCGCGCTCGTGAACCCGGGGCTGTCCGGCGCGCCCTACGCCACGCCGACGCTGTGGGCGGCGATCCAGTACCTGGGCCCGCGCGAGGAGGCACCGGCACACCGCCACACCCAGAGTGCATTCCGGTTCGTGGTCGAAGGGGAGGGCGTCTGGACGAACGTGGAGGGCGACCCGGTGGCTATGCAACGCGGAGATCTGCTGCTCACCCCCGGAATGCACTTCCATGAGCACCACAACACCACCGATCACGCGATGGCCTGGATCGATGGCCTGGACATCCCGCTCGTCCGCACGATCGACGCCGGGTTCTTCGAGTTCGGCCCGGACGAGCTGGCCACGAAGGAGACGCCGGAGGTGTCCCGCAACGAGCGGCTGTGGGGGCACCCCGGACTGACCCCGGTCGGCGCGCCCACTCCGAAGGCGTCTCCGCTGATGGCGTACCGCTGGGAGCACACCGACGCCGCGCTCGGCGCGCAGTTGGAGCTCGAGCGCGAGGGCCGGCCCGGTGTCGTCGAGCCAGGGCACGCGGTGGTCCGGTTCACCAACCCGGCCACCGCAGGTGACTGTCTGACGACCATGCGTTGCGAGATGCACCGGCTGCGTGCAGGCACGTCCACCGCGCTGACCCGGACCGCCGGCTCGTCGGTGTGGCAGATCTTCGAGGGTGCCGGAGTCGTCACCGTGGGCGACGCGCGGTACGAGGTCGGCACGGGCGACCTCTTCTGCGTGCCCTCGTGGGCGGGTCTGGCCTTCGACACCGACGCCGGGCTCGACGCCTTCCGCTTCTCCGACGACCCCGTCGTCGAGGCCCTCGGTCTTGCCCGCACCGCGCACGAGGACCGTTCGTGAAGCTCGCGACCGTCCGCACCGCCACGGGCACCGCGGCTGTCCGGATCGATGACGATGCAGCGGTCGAGCTCGACGCCGAGGACCTCGGCGTGCTGCTGGCCCGGCCGGACTGGCGCAGCGCCGCCGAGACCGCGACCGGCGCGCGCCACGAACTCGCAGGGCTGGACTACGCGCCGCTGGTACCGAAGCCGGAGAAGGTGCTGTGCGTCGGTCTGAACTACCGCACACACATCCTGGAGATGGGCCGGGAGCTGCCGGAGTACCCGGCGTTGTTCGCGAAGTTCAGCCGGGCGCTGGTCGGTGCCCACGACCCGGTCGAGCTGCCGGCGGGGTCGGAGCAGGTGGACTGGGAGGCCGAGCTGGGCGTGGTCATCGGCACGGAGGTCCGCCACGCAACTCCGGTGCAGGCCGCCGCGGCGATCGCCGGCTACACCGTGGTCAATGACGTGACCGCCCGAGACTTCCAGTACCGGTCCGTGGAGTGGTTGCAGGGCAAGACGTTCGAGCGCAGTACCCCGGTCGGGCCGTGGCTGGTCACAGATGTGGAGCCAGGCGACATCTCCTGCGAGGTCGACGGCGACGTGGTGCAGAAGGCCGACACCTCCGACCTGGTCTTCGGTCCGGCCGAGCTGGTCGCCTACATCTCGCGGATCATCACCCTGGTGCCCGGCGACCTCATCGCCACCGGTACGCCGGGTGGGGTCGGGCACGCCCGCAGGCCTCCGCGCTACCTCAGGGAGGGCTCCGTCGTCGTCACTCGCGTCGAGGGAGTGGGCGAGCTGAGGAACGTCATGGTGACGGCGAACTGATGCGCATCGCCGTCGCCGGAGGCGGTCCAGGCGGGCTGTTCTTCGCCACACTGATCAAGCGGGCCGACCCGTCGGTCGAGGTGACGGTGTTCGAGCGGAACCGGGCCGACGACACGTTCGGCTTCGGCGTGGTGTTCTCCGACCGCACGCTGGCCGGGATCCACGACGCCGATCCGGTGCTGCGCGAGGCGCTGACCGAGCACGGTCGGCACTGGGACGACATCGAGGTCCGGCTGAAGGGCGAGCGGATCCGCTGCGGCGGGAACGGCATGGCGGCGATCGTGCGCCGCACACTGCTGGCGCTCATGCAGGCCCGGGCCCGCGACGTCGGGGCCGGGCTGCGTTTCGCCACGGAGGTCACCCTCGACGACCTCGCCGACTACGACCTCGTCGTGGCCGCCGACGGCGCCGGCTCGAGGATCCGCGAGCAGCTCGACGCGGACCTCGGCGTGAAGGTCGAGACCGCGACGGCGAAGTTCATCTGGTTCGGCACGGACTACCTGTTCGACGGCCTGACCTTCGTGCACGAGCGCAGCCCGGATGGCGTCTTCGCCGTGCACGGATACCCGATCTCGGACGAGGTTTCCACCTTCATCGTGGAGACCGACGAGGAGTCCTGGCGTCGCGCGGGGTTGGACGAGTTCGACCTGACACGCCCGCCCGGGGAGAGCGACCTGATCTCCAAGGAGTACCTGGAGAAGCTGTTCGCCGACCAGATCGACGGGAAACGGCTGCTGGTCAACAACTCGCGGTGGGGCAACTTCCGCACCCGGCGCACCAGACGGTGGCACACCCTCGCGCCGCGTCCCGTCGCGTTCCTCGGCGACGCCGTGCACACCGCCCACTTCTCGGTCGGTTCGGGGACGAAGATGGCGATGGAGGACGCGGTCGCGCTGTCCGCTGCGCTCACCGCGCAGCCCGGACGTCTCGAGGCGGCCCTGGTCGCCTACGAGGAGGCTGCGCAGCCGTCCGTGCGCCGGATCCAGGACTCGGCTCGGCCGAGCCTGGCCTGGTGGGAGCATTTCGGCCGCTACCACGAGGCGTTCGAGCCCTGGCAGTTCGCCTACCACTTCCTGTCCCGCAGCATCACCCACTCTCGGCTCGCCCGCCGGGCGCCGGACTTCGTCGACGCCTGTCACCGGAGTTGGGTGGCCTCGCACGGTGCCGAGCCTCTGGAGACCCCGTTCGAGAACGGGGGGTGGTCGGCGCCCGGTCGGGCCGTCGAGGTCGAGCTCTCCCACGGAATCCCGGTGAGTGCTGCCGGGCTGCCGCTCGGTGAGCCCGTCGAAGGCCCCTGGGGCGGGGTGTTGGCGGCTCCGGACGCCGAATCCGGGCTGCCGGAGACCCTGACCACCCTCGCGTCACTGGTCCGGCGTGGGCCCGCGATCGTCGCGGTCCACGGTGGCACTCCACTGACCCGCACGCTCCTCACGGAGCAGGCCCGGCTCGCCGAGGGCATGCCCACGCTGCTCGTCGACCCGGACCTGGACCGGGACAAGGCTCTGACCGCGGTCCTCTCCGGGCGGACCGATCTCGTGGGGATGTCGCCGGGGTGGGACCGGTGAGCGCTCTCACACCGTTGTTCGCGCCGCGCTCGGTCGCCGTCGTCGGGGCCTCCCGGACGCCCGGCAAGCTCGGTGCCGCGCTGGCCCGGTCACTCGACGGCTTCGCGGCGGCCGGCGGCCGGCTCGCTCTGGTCAACGGCCGGGACGGCACCATGTACCCGTCACTCGCTGCGGCGGCCGCGGACGGTCCGGTCGATCTCGCGATGATCTGTGTCCCCGCGCCCGCGTGCCCTGGCGTGCTGGCCGAGGCCGTCGCCGTGGGTGTCGGCGCCGCGGTGATCTGCGCCGGCGGATTCGCCGAGGCCGGTGGACCGGGCGTCGGGTACCAGGACGAGCTCGCGGCGGTGGTGCGGGACAGCGGGATCCGCCTGCTCGGACCCAACACCAGCGGCTTCCTCGTCCCGCCCCGGGCGCTGACGGCGAGCTTCGTCCCCGGGGCCGCGTCGGTGCAGGCCGGGCGGGTGGCCGTGGTCGCCGCCAGCGGCGGAGTCAACCACGCGCTGGCGTTCCTCCTGGCGGAGGCCGGACACGGGATCAGCCTCGCCGTCGGCCTGGGCAACGGCGTGGACGTCACCGCGCCGGACGTCCTGGCCCACCTCGCCACCGACGCCTCGACCGGGGCGGTGGCCCTGCACGTCGAATCGGTCGCCGACGGCCCGGCACTGGTGGAGGCCGTCGCGACGCTCGTGCCGCACAAGGCTGTTGTCGCGCTGGTCGTGGGACGCAACGACGTCGCGGAGTTCGCCGCGTCCCACACCGGGGCGCTCGCCACCTCCTGGCGCATCACCCGCGCCGCGCTCGCGCAGGCCGGCGCGGTGCTCGTCGACGACGAGCGCGAGCTGGTCGACGCGGTTGGTGCCTTGTCGGTGACCCGCGCTGCTCCGGCGGTCGATCCAGGCGTGGGCGTCGTGACCGCGCAGGCGGGCCCCGGTCTGCTGCTGCTCGACGAGCTGCGGGGCCGGTGCGCCCGCGTCCCCGCACTCACCGAGGCCACCCAGGCCACCCTCGCGACGCTGCTGCCGCCCCTGACCTTCCAGCGCAACCCGGTCGACACCGGGCGCCCCGGCCCGGAGTTCGGCGCAGTGTTGTCGGCGGTGTCCGAAGACCCGAGGGTGGACGTCATCGCCGGGTTCGCCCTGTACGAGCCCGACGCCGTCGATCTTGCCGCAGTCGTCGAGGAAGGTCGCCGGACCAACGTGCCGGTGGTGCTCGGCGTCGGTGGTACCGGGACGGACGTGCTGAGGTGCCGTGCCGACCTGATCTCCGTCGGCGTCGCCGTGGCCACGAGCCCCCACGGGGTCGCCGTTGCCAGCGGGGCGGTCCTCGCCGACGCCCGTCACCGCGCCCGGATCGGCGGCACACCCGATCCCGTCGAGGTCAGCGTGGCGGGTCCGCTCGACGAGAGCCAGGCGAAGGATCTGCTGGACACCCTCGGCATCGCCACCATGCCCCGGCGCGCCTGCGCGGACCGGGCCGAGGCCCGGGCTGCGCTCGCCGAGCTGGGGGGACCGGTCGCGGTCAAGCTGCTCGACGCGACGGTCCTGCACAAGACCGAGATCGGAGGGGTCGCGCTCGGCATCCGGGACTCCGCGGAACTCGAGTCCGCCCTGGACGCCCTGGAGACCGCGGGCGCCTGCCGGTTCCTCGTGGAGCGAATGGCGCCGGGCGGTGTCGACCTGGTCGTCGGCGCCCGGCGCGACGCCGTGTTCGGTCCGATCGTGCTGGTGGGCCTGGGTGGGACCACGGCGGAGGCAGTCGCCGACGTGTCCGTACGACTCGCCCCGCTGACCGCCGGCGAGGCGGCTCTCATGCCGGCCGAGCTGGCCGGCCGTGCGCTGCTCGAGGGCTGGCGGAATGGTCCGAGTCTCGATCCCGCTGCGCTCGGTGAGGTCGTCGCCCGGCTGGGCGGTGTCCTCGCCGCCGCGCCCGACCTTGCCGAGATCGAGGTCAATCCGCTCCGACTCACCGACGACGGCCTGGTCGCCCTCGATGCCGTCGTCCTGCACCGGAAGGCTGCCGATGCCCGGCCCCGTCAGTGAGCACACCGTCCCCTGGCCTGCCACGGAGGTCGAGCGGTATGTCGCCGCGGGCTACTGGCAGGGGGTCCCGCTCGGGCACCTGCTCCGTGAGGTCGCCGACCGCACGCCCGATGCGCCCGCGCTCGTCGACGCGGCGACGGGGCTGCGGCTGACCCATCGCGAGCTCGCGGACCGGGCGGACGCCACCGCGGTCCGCCTCCTGGACCTGGGCCTCGCACGCGGCGATCGGATTCTGGTGCAGCTCGGGAACGGCGGAGAGTTCGTGATCCTCACCCTGGCCTGCCTCCGCGCCGGGGTCGTACCGGTGATGGCGCTGCCCGCGCACCGACGGACGGAGCTGAGCCACCTCGCCGCGCACGCCGAGGCCGTGGCGATCGCGGTCCCCGACCGGATGCGGGACTTCGACCACCAGGCGCTCGCCCACGATCTGGGCCCGGGCGTGCAGGAGATCACGGGTGCGGACTGGCTCGTGCTGGTCGACGGCGACCACGTCGACGACGCGAGTGTCGATCTGCGCGCGCTCTGCGGGCCCGGGACGGGGGAGGAGCGCGCCCGGTTGGAGGCGGCCTGTCCCGAGAGCCGGGACGTGGCCGTGTTCCTGCTCTCCGGCGGGACCACCGGTCTTCCCAAACTGATTGCCCGCACCCACGACGACTACGCCTACAACGCTCGGGCCAGCGCGGACATGGCTGGGGTCGACGCGGACTCGGTGTACCTGGTCAGCCTGCCGGCGGGGCACAACTTTCCGCTCGCCTGCCCGGGCATGCTCGGGGTGCTGCTCGCCGGTGGGACCGTCGTCATGCTGCCGTCGCCGGAGCCGACGCGGGCGTTCGCCACGATCGCGGCGGAGGGGGTCACGCACACCGCTGTCGTCCCGGCGGTTGCCGGCCGCTGGCTGGAGCACGCGGGCGAGCACGGTGCCCCGCCGTCGCTGCGGGTGCTGCAGGTCGGTGGGGCACGCCTGGCCGACGAGCTCGCTCATCGCGTCGAGCCGGTGCTCGGGGCGCGACTGCAGCAGGTGTTCGGGATGGCCGAGGGCCTCCTGAACTTCACCCGCCTGGACGACCCGATCGACGTCATCTGCACCACGCAGGGCCGTCCGATGTGCCCGGACGACGAGGTGCGCCTCGTCGACGAGCTGGACGTCGACGTCGCCGAGGGCACGCCCGGCTCGCTGCTCACGCGCGGCCCCTACACGCCGCGCGGGTACTACCGCGCCCCCGAGCAGAACGCGCGGGCATTCACAGCGGACGGTTGGTTCCGCTCCGGTGACATCTGCCGCCGTACGCCCGAGGGCAACCTGATCGTGGAGGGCAGGGACAAGGACATGATCAACCGTGGTGGAGAGAAGATCTCCGCCGAGGAGATCGAGAACCTCGTCTACCAGATGCCCGCGGTGGGCCAGGTCGCCGCGGTCGCGATGCCGGACCGGGAGCTCGGCGAGCGCGTGTGCCTGTACGTCGTGCCCCGGCCGGGCGCGACGCTCACCCTCGACGAGGTGCGCGCAGCCATGGCCGCGCTCGGGGTGGCGAAGTTCAAGTGGCCGGAGCGCCTGGAGATCGTCGATGCGCTGATGTCGACGAAGGTCGGCAAGATCGACAAGAAAGCGCTGCGGGCCGACGTCGCCGAGCGCCTCGCGCACGAGTCCACCGGAGCGACTCCATGACGGACCGCCACGACACGGCGACCACGCTGCTCTGGCTGCGGCAGGGCACCGACCTGTTGTCGACCACGGTGGACGCGCTCGACGACGGCTCCTTCGTCCGCCCGAGCTGCCTGCCCGGCTGGACGCGGGCGCACGTCGTGGGACATCTCGCACGCAACGCCGAGGCGCTCGTTCGGCTGGCGACCTGGGCACGGACCGGTGTCGAGAACCTGATGTACGCCAACCGCGCGCAGCGCGCTGCGGAGATCGAGGAGTCGGCGGGGTATCCCCCGGACCGGCTGCGGCGCGAACTGCTGGCGACCGCTGCGGCGCTGGATGACGCTCTCACTCACCTCACCCCGGAGGCCTGGCGGTCGGAGGTCCGCAGTGCCCAGGGCCGAGCGATCCCCGCCGCCGAGGTGCCGTGGATGCGTAGCCGCGAGGTGTGGCTGCACGCCGTCGATCTCGGCACCGGCGTCACCACAGCCGATCTGCCCGCCGAACTCCTCGACCTCCTGCTCGACGACGTGACGGCGGTGCTCTCGGCCAAGGAGGGGTGCCCGGCGTGCAGCCTGCGTCCCACCGACCGCACCCGGCAGTGGCGGCTGGCCGGGGAAGCGGTCGAGGCGGAGATCGTGGCCCCCGCCGCCGACATCGCAGGATGGCTCACCGGTCGCACTGCGCTCGCCGGAGCCCCGGCCTTGCCCCGCTGGCTCTGACCGTTACCGCTGTCGAGCTCGCTCAGGGCGAGGCGCCTCCCGGGGAGTCCTTGCGTGCTTCCTGGCCGGCCGCCAGGCGGTGCAGCCCACTCGGGTCCGCGATCCGGATCCCTTTCGCGTGGCGTTCGACGACGCCCGCTCCGCGGAGCTTCCGAAGCGCACGTGCCACCACCTCGCGCACCGAGCCGATCGCGTCGGCGAGCTCCTGCTGCTCGACCTCGACGATCAAGCCCTCGGGGGAGTTCGAGGCCAGGTCGAGCAGGTGTCTGCTGACCCGTTGCTGAACCGTTCCGAACAGGTTGTCCCCGAGGAACTCCACCGTCTCGAACACGATTTGGCACGCCTGCTGAGCGAGGAGCCAGGACAGCGTCGCGTCGCTCCCGGCGAGGCGGCGGAGCGTGTTGACATTGAGCATCGACAGCTCGCAGTCGGTGATCGAGTCGGCCCCGACCGGGGAGCTCTGTGCGATCGCCGATGGGAGGCCGATGACCTGACCAGGGCCTGCGTACCGCACTGTCGCGACGCGGCCCTCCTTCGACACGACCTTGACCCGTGCTTGGCCGTGGTGGAGGAGCGCCAGTCTGGGCGGCCCGAATGCCTCGTAGATGGCGTGTCCCGCGGGCACCGTCACGACAAAGGCATCGCGGAGCATCGCATTGCGGATCTCGGGGGAGAGCTGCGCGAAGTAGCTGCTTTCCCACGCCGTCAACGTGCCCGCATGCAGCCCGCTGCGCACCGATGCCATGGCCGGCCGTCTCCTTCCATGCAGACCTCCTGCCAGGCTATCGGCCAGGCGCCGACACCTGTGGGTCGTCGTCGACGGCCGTCGACCGGTGACCGCTCCGGTCGCCACGGCGACGCCCGTCGCCCGCCGACCGGATGCGGCACGGTAGGTGAACGCCGGTCACTGCCGTCATGACGACACCTCCTCCCGGAAACGGCGGTCGAGGAACGACAGCAGGTCGTCGCGGAACCGCTCGGGATGTTCGATGTGCGGGAGGTGCCCGCAGTCCGGATAGACCACCAACTCGACGTCAGGTATTCGGGCCGCGACCTCGTCGGCGTATCCGGGCAGCCGGAGTGGGTCGTCGGCCCCCGCGACCAGCAACGTCGGCACGGTGATGTTCTCGTACGGGGTGGTGTCGACCTTCCCGAACTCACCGCCGCCCTCGCTGCCCGGGGGACGCAGGCGGGCCGATGCCGCGCACTGCCAGGCACCGGGCTCGAGACTGAGCCGGTGGCGCCAGCGCACGTACTCGGGGTCCTCGGCCAGGGCCGGCGAGAACATCAGGGTGCGCAGGATGCGCGCCATCCCCTCCTCGGTCAGGTCGTAGTCGAGGATCGCGCGGCGGGCCTCGTTGTCGGGCACGAAGCCGCCACCGCTGACGAGGACCGCCGCGGCGGCCCGGAACCCGGGCTCGTCGCGCGCGAGGTCCTCGGCCAGGTACGTGCCGCCCATGGAGTTGCCGACGACGGCAGCAGGTCCGAGGTCCAGCGCCTCGATCGTGGCAGCCATGTGGCGCATCCGCCGCCCTGTCGGGTCCGCGAAGTCGACCATCTTGTCGGTACGCCCGAATCCGAGCCAGTCCGGGGCGACGGCGTGGTAGCCCACTTCGGCCAGCGCCGGCATCAGGGAGGACCATGAGCTCTCCGCGCAGGCGCCGTACTCTCCCGAGTGGAGGAGGATGACCGGCGGCCCGAAGCCTTCCTCCAGGACGTGGGTGCGGATGCCGTCCACGACGAGGAAGCGGCTGCCGGATCCGGTCATCGTCGGCCTTTCCCCGGAGCGCACGTCGCCCGCTCAGACGGCCACGGGATGGGCGGTGAAGATGTCGTCGAGCCTGGGCCTGACGTGCTCGGCGAACGTGCGGATGCCCCTGACCGTCTCGTCGTGCTCCAGGAAGCCGGCCTGGCCCATCAGCAAGAGGTGCCCGAAGCCACCGACCTTCTCGTAGAACTTCTCGATCTGACCGCGGACCGTCGACGGGCTCCCCGCGAAGACGATGCCCTCCTCGATGAGGTCCTCGAGGGTCAGGGACTTGAAGTCGTAGGCAGACCGCTCACCACGAAGTCCGGCGGCACGGGCGAAGTACGGGGTGTAGCCCGGCGGCTGCACGAACTCGAAGGGCACTTTGTTGGCCTTGACGTACCACATCAGCTTCCGGGCGCCTTCAAGGCCTTCCTCGTCGGTATCACCGGTGTACGTGAGGGCGGCGTAGGCGAAGCGGTCGTCGGCGGGGGTGGGGCGACCGGTCTCGGCCACCCGGTCCCGGTAGGCCTCGAATACTTTCCGGGTGCCCTCGTAGCCGGTGAGGAAAGAGGCGATGACGTAGTTGTCGTCCGCGATCCGGGCGGCACTGCCGGGGGTCATCGCGGTAACCCAGACCGGCGGGGCGGGCTGCTGCAAGGGCCGGGGCCAGATGTTGACGTGACGCTGCTGGAAGAACCTGCCCTCCCAGCTGAAGGGGCCGTCGTGCGTCGTCCAGGCCTTCTGGATCAGCTCGATCGCCTCCCACATGCGCTCGCTCATCATGACCGGCTTGCTGTTCACCGCGGACACCTCGTACGGGACGCCCCTTACGAAGCCCACCTCGAGCCGCCCGTGGCTGAGCAGGTCGACCAGTGCCATCTCCTCGGCGACCCGGACCGGGTCCTTCCGGTTCGCCACCGGGTTGCCGAGGATGAGGATTCGCGCATCCTTCGTGATCCGACCGAGGATCCCCGCGATGACCGGTGCCGCCGGGTCCATGCACGTGGCCGTCGCATGGTGCTCGTTGATCATCACGTTGAGACCGCACTCGTCGGCGACCTGCCACTCGGCCAGGTATCGGTCCCAGAGGTCCGCCGCCCGAGCCGGGTCGATCACGCCGTTCGGCAGCGTGACCCGGACGGAGTTGATCGTCTCCTCCGGAGGCAGGTACGGGTAGGCGGTCTCGCTGAAGTGCCAGTACTGCATCAGGTTCTCCTCGGGGTGCGCCTGAGCCCGTCAGGCTGCGTGCTCGACGACGAGCTCGGCGAGGGTGTCGGGCTGCTCGATCTGAGCGCGGTGGCCGGCGCCCTCGACGAGCTCGAAGCGGGCGCCGGGGATCGAGTCCGCGTAGGCGCGCCCGTACTCCGGGCTCACGATGCCGTCCTGGGCACCCCAGATCACGAGGGCCGGGACATGCACGCGGCCGAGCCAGCGCCGTAGGCGGGGGTTGTGCAGGTATGGCTCCCACCCGTAGAGCGCCAGCGCCTCCTCGTTCCGGGCGATGTGCAGGACGTCCTCGTGCGGGGCCAGTGCCAGGTCGCCCGGGCCCGCCGCCGGATCGGCGTAGTTGCGGGAGTCGAGCTCGGCACGAGAGATGGCGAACACGTCGGTGATGTCGCGGTCTTCGCGGCCTCCGACCTTGATCCCGACCGGGTCGACGAGGACGAGCCTCCCGATCCGGGAGCACTCGCGTACGGCCATCTCCGCGGCGACCCAGCCGCCGAACTGGAGTCCGACGACGACGACGTCGTGCAGGTCCTGCTGTTCCAGCCATTCGAGATACAGGTAGGCGAGGTCGTCGACCGAATCGCACCAGTCGGGGCGTGGGGACAGCCCGAACCCGGGATGGCTGGGGGCGACGACCGTGAACCGCTCGGCGAGCGCGTCCGTGAAGGCCTCGTCGGCTTCGCGGCCCTCGGCACCGTGCAGGAGCAAGAGGGTGGGTCCGGACCCTGTGCGGTACACGTCGAGGAGGACATTCTCGCCCCGGACGCTCCCGACGACGGTTCCGCTCCCGGAGTCGACAAGGCTCAGCATCGGGTTCCTTCCATGTAACGGGTGTGGTCGCCGGTGTGTGGAGGAGGGCGTATCCCCAGAAGCTGCGGTGCTCCACGGCGGCGGCGTCGGCCGACGACGAAGCTCATCGGGACTCCTGGCTGATCGAGGAAGAAGATCGGGAGAGCAGCAGGTCCAGCCGATCGAGGGTGCTGAGGTAGTGCTCGACGGCGGCACCGATGGTGAACCGTGGCGTCCAGCCGAGTTCGATGCGCGCACGTGTGCTGTCCAGCGCGCCGTAGTAGCTCACGCCCATGCCCATCGGATCCAGTCCCGGACCGATTTCGATGACAGCGCCTGGAACGGCGTCACGGACGGCCTCGGCGAGATCGTGCAACGAGGCCGTGCGACCGGTGCCGATGTTGTAGGCGTCGTGCGGCAGTGGCCCCGGGGCGAGGACCGCAGCCACCACCGCCTCGGCGATGTCGACGACGTAGATCGCGTCATCTCGTTGGTCACCGCCCTGGGCGAGGTGGACCGACTCACCCACCGCGGGTAGCTCGATCATGGAGCTGTAGGTGGAGAAGCCACCGTGGCGCTGCAGCTTGCCCGGACCGAAGATCGTCGCGAACCGGAGCGAGACGAACTCGATGCCGCGGTTGCGGGCGTACCACCGGCCCAGCTCCTCGCACGACACCTTCGTGACGTCGTAGAGTGCCACGGGGTCACGGGGATGTTCCTCGGTGACCGGCACGTATTCCGGATGTCCGTGCCTGCCGGACAGTGCCCCGTAGACCGCGCGGGAGCTCGTGTACACGATGCGGCCGACTCCGGTCGCCGCGGCGGCCTCGCAGACTGCCGCCGTGCCCCCGATGTTGACCCGCACCGCGGCGACCGGGTCCTGGTCGGCGCGGATGACCGCGGCCATGTGGACGACCACGTCCGGCCGGTGCTGCTCGAAGACGGGGTGGACCTGGCCGACATCGGCGACGTCGGCAACGGCAACCTGGATCTCGTCGGCCACGTCGGGGATCAACGACGTGTCCTCGCGATTCTCGAGGACCACGACCTCGTGCTCCTGCTCGACGAGCGCGCGAACGACCCATGAGCCGTTCACGCCCAGCCCGCCCGTCACGAGTACTCGCAAACGAATGACCTCCTCGTCATGCCCGGCGATGCTCACCGCGCCGGGTTGCGTCGTGAGCGATGAGACCGGCAGGCACCACTTCGGTCAACGGTGCTCGCGACTCAAGTCACACCAGGTGGACGACTGCGGAACGTCAGTCACAGCGGCTGGTCACCGTCGGGCGAAGGGGCCGGGGCCGACATCGGCCCGACAGCCGGCGACCACGACGAACGGGAGGAACCGGGGAGAGAACGGGACTGAGCCGTGGCCGTCGACATGACGATCGAGAGCACTCCGGCCGTCGACACCGGCCACGGTGCCCACTACGACGGGACGTCGCGGAGCTGTGACTACGTGACCGAGTCGGCAAGGAACAGCGGACGCCGGCGTGGCACCGCAGACGGCGATCCGGCGCGCAGGGCGACGGATTCGTCGCCGTGCGCACCGGATCGGCTCATCGCGGCCGGGTTGCCACCGCTGCGGCGGCCGCTGCTGCCAGTGCGACTGCGGCCGCGACGAGGAGCGCCGGGCGGCGTCGGGTCCGCGGCGCGGCTGCGGGCGCGGTGGGGGCCTGCAAAGCCGGGATGGCTGCGGCGGACGGGGCTGCAGTGGACGGGGTTGCGGTGGACGGGGTTGCGGTGGACGGGGCTGCGGCGGGCGGGGGCGGGGTCGCTGCGGAGGACGTCAGGTCGGAGAGGACCCGGCGCGCCAAGGAGGGCAGCAGCGCCCGGGCGACGTCCGCGCCCTCGCCGGTGACGACGAGGTCGGTGACGACGTCGATCGTCGTCCCCGCGGTGCCCGGGCGGAGCGCCGCGGCGATCGTCGCGCTCACCCGGCCGTCGCTGTCCCCGGCACGCAGGACGACACGACGGCGCGCGGGGTCGCTGCTCACGACCCGCAGCGTCGCGTCCCGGTACTCGACTCGCTGTCCGCCCAGCCCCAGCACGAGCGGGCGGGGCGGGGCGGGTGGCGCGGTGAGCCGCGCGAAGCAGGTGTCGACGGGTGCCTCGACCTCGAGGGTGTCGATCAGCCGTGCCACGGGCCGGTCCCGTCGAGGTCGTCGGTGCTCAGCGCGTCGACGATCTTGGGTGGGGTGATCGGCAGCGAGGTGATGCGGGCGCCGAAGGGGCGCAGGGCGTCCTCGACGGCATTGGCGATCGCGGCCGGCACCGGGATGGTGCCGCCCTCGCCGGCACCCTTGGCACCCAACGGGTTGAGGGGGCTGGGGGTGTGGATGTGCACCAGCTCGACGGGCGGTACCTCCATCGACGACGGCAGGCTGTAGTCGAGGTAGCTCGTGCTCTGCGGCTGGCCGGTCTCGTCGTAGAACGGCTCCTCGTACATGGCGTTGCCGACACCGTGGGCGAACCCGCCGAGCACCTGCCCGTCGACGAGCATCGGGTTCATGACGTTGCCGCAGTCGTGCCCGATGACGTAGCGCAGGACGTCGATGGCGCCGGTCTCCGGGTCGATCTCGACGGCGACGGCGTGGGTGCCGCTGGCGTAGGCGGCGCGTTCGGGTGCGAAGTAGACGGTCGTCTCCAGCCCCGGGAGGATTCCGGGGGCGAGGGTGATGCCGTGCTTGCCGACGTTGGCCGCCCCGGCGATGTCGCGCAGGCTGACGCTGCGGGTGGGGTCGTCGGTGACCTCGACGCGGTTGCCGCGGATGGTCAGCGACGCGGCGCTCGTCTTGAGCATGGCCTCGGCGACCTGCAGCAGCTTGCCGCGCATCTCCTGCCCGGCCTGCAACGTCGCGGGCCCGGCGGTGGCGGTGTTGCGTGAGGCGAAGGTGCCCTGCCCGAACGGGATCCGGCTGGTGTCACCCGTCGTGACGCGGATGAGGTCCATGTCCATGCCGAGCGCGTCGGCGGCGATCTGGGCGTAGACCGTCTCGTAGCCCTGGCCCTGCGGCGCGGCGGCGAGCGTCACGAGGACGGTGCCGTCGTTGAGCAGTCGGTAGCGGGAGCCCTCGTAGGGGCCGAGCCCGCAGCCCTCGACGTAGGCGGCGATCCCGATGCCGACGAGTCGTCCCTCGGCACGGGCGGCGGCCTGGAGCGAGCGCTGCTCCTCGTAGCGGAAGGCGGAGAGCGTCTTCTCCAGCAGCAGCGGGAAGTTGCCGCTGTCGTAGGTGAGCGGGCTGCCGTCGCGGAACGTCAGGCCCACGCGGTAGGGGAACTCGTCGGCCTGCACCAGGTTGCGACGCCGGAACTCCACCGGGTCCATGCCCAGGTGCTCGGCCGCGCGGTCGACCATCCGTTCCATCGCGACGACCGCCTGCGGCCGGCCCGCCCCGCGCACGGAGCTGGTGGGGACCATGTTGGTGTAGCAGGCGATCAGCTCGGTGTGGATGTTCGGGATGCGGTACTGGCCGGGCAGCGTCGACAGGGTGATCATCGGGACCTGCAGGCCCGCGCAGTAGGCGCCCTGGTCGTGCTCGAAGACGTTGCGGATCGCGAGGATGTGGCCGTCGTCGTCGAACCCGATCTCGACGTCGTGGACCTGCGTCCGCTCCATCATGGTCGCGACGAAGTTCTCGCGACGGTCCTCGACCCACTTGACCGGGTTGCGCAGCAGCCGCGCGACCCACGGGATGACCGCCTCCTCGCCGTAGAACTGCGCCTTCGGCCCGAAGCCGCCGCCCACGTCGGGCGGGGCGACGACGCGGATGCCGTCCTCGGGCATGTCGTAGAGGTATGCGAGGGTGTTGCGGACGTAGTGCGGCGACTGGGTGGTGTCCCAGACGACGAGCTGCTCGGTGGTGGGGTCGAAGCGGGCGGCGACGCCGCGCGTCTCCATGGAGTGGCCGCCGCCGCGGGCGACGGTGAACCGCTCGCGCAGCCGGTGCGGCGCCGCGTCCATGGCGGCAGCGGGATCGCCCGCGGTCTGGACGACGTGGATCGCGATGTTGTTCTCTGCGCCTTCGTGCACGAGCGGCGCGGAGGCGGCGAGCGCCGCGCCCGTCGACGAGACCGCCGGCAGCACGTCGTACTCGACCTCGACGAGGTCGAGGGCGTCCTCGGCGACGTAGCGCGAGGTGGCGACGACGACCGCCACGGGTTCCCCGACGAACTTGACGAAGTCGGCGGGCAGCGGCACCCGGGGGACGTCGCGCAGCTGGGGGTGCACGACCTTGGGCGGGATGCCCTTGGCGATCTCGGGCAGGTCGGCGCCGGTCCACACCCCGAGGACGCCGGGCATCGCGGCGGCGGCGGAGGTGTCGATGGAGACGATCCGGGCGGCGGCGTGCGGGCTGCGCACGAACGCGGCCTCGTAGCAGCCCGGCAGCTCCAGGTCGTCGAGGTAGGTGGCGGCGCCGGTGAGCAGCCGCCGGTCCTCGCGGCGCAGGACGGACGCGCCGATCATCTTCTGCGTGCGGGGTTCAGTGGTCGTCACGAGTGCCTCCGACCTCGAGCAGCGCCGCGACCATGCCGGTGTAGCCGGTGCAGCGGCAGATGTTGCCGGACAACACGTCCCGGGCCTGTGCCTCGTCGGTGACGGGGCCTTCGCGCAGCGCCGCGGTGGTGCTCATCATGAACCCGCTCGTGCAGAATCCACATTGGACGGCGTGGTGGCGGGAGAAGGCGTCCTGCAGCGGGGTGAGGTCACCCGGGTCGTCGGTGAGGCCCTCGACGGTCTCGACGACGGCGCCGTCGGCCTGGACGGCGAGCATGAGGCAGGAGCGGACGGCGGCGCCGTCGACGATGACGGTGCAGGCACCGCAGACGCCGTGCTCGCAGCCGACGTGGGTGCCGGTGAGCCGCAGCCGGCCGCGCAGGAAGTCGGCGAGCGTGGTGCGCGCGTCGACGACCTCCTCGTGCCGGACACCGTTGACGGTGGTGTCGACCCAGACGGGTTCGTCCTGGTCAGGCATGGGTCAGCTCCTCGGTGGGGACGGCGGCGGCGATGTCGGCGAGGACCCGGCGGGTGAGTGTCCCGACCAGGTCGCGGCGGTAGCCGGCGGAGGCGTGGACGTCGCCGGTGGGCCGGGCCTCGTGGGCGGCGGCGCGGGTGGCGGCGGCGAGCGCGGAGTCGTCGAGGCGGGCGCCGAGCAGCACGTCCTCGGCAGCGCGCAGCCGCAGCGGCGTGCCGGCGACCCCGGCGGCGACCAGCCGGCACCGGGTGACGACGCCGCGGGTGTCGCGGGTGGCCTGTCCGGCGACCGCGGCGAGCGCGAAGTCGCCGCGGCGACCCGCGAACTCGTGGAACGACGTGGTGGTGCCGGCGGGCAGGTCGTCGAGGTCGACGCCGAGCAGCAACTCGTCGTCCTCCAGCGCGGTGGTGAGGTGGAAGACGAAGAAGTCCGCGGCGGCGACGGTCCGCTCGCCGCGGGGCGACGCGATGCGCAGCCGCCCGTCGAGCGCGGTGACGACGGCGGGCAGCTCGGCGGCGGCGTCGGCGTGGGCGAGGCTGCCGCAGAGGGTGCCGCGGTTGCGGATCTGGGGGTGCGCGACCTCGTGCAGGGCCCTGCCGAGCAGCGGGAACGCGCCGGTCAGCGCCGCCGAGCGTTCGACGGCGCGCTGCCGCACGAGGGCGGGGACGTGCCAGCCGGTCGCGGTGCGCACGGGCTCGGACAGGCCGGGGAGCCGGTTGACGTCGACGAGGTGCCCGGGTTCGGCGACCCGGAAGTTCAGCAGCGGCATGAGGCTCTGCCCGCCGGCGAGGACCTTCGCATCACCGGCGTGCTGCCCGAGTACCGCGAGGGCCTCGTCGACGCTGCGGGGGGCGTGGTAGGTGAACCGGCCGGGTTTCACACGACCACCTCCTCGGCGTGCGCGGCGCAGCCGCAGTCCACATCGGACAGCTTCGGTGCCGCGGCCCCGCGCAGGTGCGCGGCGACGACGGCGGCGAGCGCGGGGCGTTCGACGAGCGACATGTGCCGCAGGGCCGGGAGCAGCTCGAACCGGCTGCCGGGGATGCCGTCGGCGAGCGCACGGCCCATCGACGGCGGCGTCGCGAGGTCCTCCTCGCCGGTGAGCACGAGCGTCGGCGCGGTGATCGAGGCGAGCCGCTCCCGGGCGTCGAGGGCACCGAGGGCGCGGCAGGCGGCGGCATGGGCGAGCGAGTCGGTCGCGGTGAACACGGCGGCGACTCGGCGCACCTCGTCGTGGGCGGTGCGGACGAACTCGTCGGTGAACCAGCGGTCGGTCTGGAACGGGATCTGCCGACGACGGGGCACCCCGACCGCGCGGGCGGCGCGTTCGGTCCAGGCGGCGGGGGCGTTGGGGCCGTACCAGGCGGTGGTGTCGGCGAGGACCAGCCGGTCGACGCGCCCGGGATGACGTGCGGCCAGCTCGACGGCGATGCTGCCGCCCATCGACATGCCGACGACGTGCGCGCGGTCGACGCCGAGGTCGTCGAGCAGGGTGGCGACGTCGTCGGCGAGGTCGGCGATGCTGAACGGGGCGCCGTCCCAGGGGGCGGGTTCGGCGCCGTGGCCGCGGGCGTCGGGGGCGACGACGTCGAACCCGGCGGCGACGAGCCGGGTGGCGAACTCGCCCCACACGGCGCCGGACAAGGCCAAGGGGTGCAACAGGACCACGGGTTCGCCGCGGCCCGCGCGGCGGACGGTGGAGGTCATGAGGGACTCCCGGTGAGCAGGCCGCCGAGGTTGCCGCCGAGGACGGCGTCGGTGGCGACGGGGCCGAGGCCGGCCGCGCGCACCGTCGTCGCCGGCTGCGGGTCGCCGAGCGGGAAGGGACTGTCGGAACCGAGCAGGACGCGGTCGTGGCCGACGGCGTCGGTGAGGAAGCGGATCGCCTCGGGGGTGAGCGCGACGGTGTCGTAGTACAGGTCGCGCAGGTAGTCCGAGGGGCGGTCGCGGCCGATGGGGTGGGCGGAGAGGGCGTCGGCGCGGTGGGCGCCGTCGAGGCGGGCGGCCTGGTAGGGCAGGAACCCTCCACCGTGGACGGTGATCAGCCGCAGCCCGGGGAAGCGGTCGAGTACCCCGGCCAGCAGCAGCCGGGCGACGCCGAACGTGGTGTCGACGAGGCGGCAGTACGCGTTGCCGAACTCGGCACTGTCGGGCAGCGTCCGCGCCGGGCCGGTCGAGGCGGGGTGCAGCTGCACGGGCACGCCGAGCCCGGCCGCGACCGTCCACAGGGGATCGAGCCGTCGGTCGGCCAGCGACGTGCAGTGCACGGGATCGGTCGAGAGCACGAGTCCCGCGCAGCCGTCGCGGACGGCGGCCTCCAGGTCCTTGGCCGCGGCCTCGACGTCGTCGAGCGCGACGGTGGCGAGGACGCCCGGTCCACCGGTGGCGGCGTTGTCGGTGAGCAGCGCGTCGTTGACCCGCGCCGCCCAGCTGCGGGCGGCGTCGGCGGGCATCGCGGCGGTGGGCTGCAGATCGAGCCAGGGGGAGAGGAGCTGCCCGTCGATGCCTGTCGCGGAGCGGTACTCGGCGCGCCGGTCGGCGCGGTACATCGGCGGCCGGACGGGCTTCGGGCCGGCGCCGGGCAGCTCGACGCTCCATCCGCTCCCGGTGTCGTGGGCGGTGACGCCGTCGATCCCGCCGCGGGCGGCCAGTGCCGTCAGCAGGGGTTCGGGGACGGCGTGCGCGTGCGCGTCGAGCACGGGTTGCGTCGTCGGATCCACATCTCGACGCTAGGTCGGCATTTCCGCCCTGACCAGCGCGAATGCCTTACCCCAGGGATTAGGAGACCTGGGGTCGGGCCACCTCGCGCAGCAGGTCGACGAGCGCGGTGACGAGCGGGTCGCGCGCCGACTCCAGCAGCGTCACGGCGTCGATCCGGCGGGTGAACGCCGGGTCCTCGAACGGCACCGCGACGATGTCGGGCCGCTGCGCGACGAGCGCCAGCCGCGGCGCGACCGCCACCCCCACCCCGGCGGCGACGAGCCCCTGCAGCGCGGAGTAGTCCTCGGTGCGGAACACGACGTCGGGCTCGAAGCCTGCGATGCGGCACATCACCTCGAGCGCGTCGGCGTAGGGCGCGCGATGGTCGCGGGCGATCCACGGCTCGTCGGACAGGTCGCGCAGCCGCACCGAGGCACTGCCTGCGACCGGGTGGTTCTCCGGGAGCAGCACACACATCGGGTCGTCGCGCAGGTGGTGGTGCAGCAGTCCCTCGTCGGGGCGCGGCGCGAAGTCGTAGTCCCAGCTCAGGCCGACGGTGATCAGGCCGTCGGCGAGCTGGGCGGGCAGCTCCCCGGGCTGTGAGGGATGCAGGACGAGCTGGGTGTCGGGGTGGCGCCGGCGGTACTCGCGCACGACGAGCGGGACGAGGTGCGCACCGGCCGTCGTGAAGACGCCGAGGTGCACGGCCGTGGGACGGCTGCCGATGCGGCAGACCTCCTGTTCGAGGCCGGCGAGCTCGTTGAGCAGCGACCGTGCCCGTTCGGCGAGCAACGTGCCGGCAGCGGTGAGCTGGATACCGCGCGGGCGGCGGTCGACGAGCGGGGTGCCGATCTCGCGTTCGAGGATCGCCATCTGCTGCGACACCGCGGACTGCGTGAAGTGCAGCCGTGCGGCCGCCGCGGTGAACGAGCCCTCCTCGGCGACGGTGCAGAAGATGCGCAGCCTGCGCGTGTCGAGCACGGAACCTCCCAGACGATCAGGCTCTGCCGCCGCGCGCTGCCGCGGCGAGGACCCCTGTCGTACCGAGCGAGGCGGCCAGAGTCCAGAACACGCCGGCGGTGCCGAGCCCGGCGGCGCACAGTCCGGCGACGGCGGGCAGCACGGTCTGTCCGAGCCGGTTGCCCGACAGCCGCAGCGACAACGCGGTGCCGCGCAACGGTGCCGGGGCGACCTCGGCGACCCACGCCATCGTCAGCGGCTGGCCGACGCCGAGCGCGAACCCGGCGAACACCACGAGGACGACGAGCACCCAGATCGCGTGCCCGGCGGGCAGCAGCGCGACGGCGGCGGTCGAGCCGGCGAGGCTCGCGAGCAGCAACCCGCGACGGCCGAGCCTGCGGGTGCCGCCGGGCAGCAGGAGCCGCGACACCACCGAGGCGAGCGCGCGGATCGTCAGCAGCATCCCGACCGTCGACGCCGCGAGCCCACGCTCGGCACCCAGTACCGGCAGGTAGACGACGAGCAGGTCGATCGTCGCGATCACGGTCAGGCTCGACAACACGGCGACCGGCAGGTCGGGCACGCGCAGCAGCGTCCGCAGGGCACCCGGCCCCGCCTTCGCCGCCTCGGTGGACGGGGTGCGCGCGGGCGGGCGCAAGAGGACCGTCACACCACCCATCGCGCAGGCGGCCACGAGCCCGGCGACGAACAGCCGCGTCGTGTCGGGGTGGGTGCCCGACCCGCCCAGCGCGGCGACGACCAGCGGTCCCGCCGCCTGCCCCGCCGACTGGGCCAGCGCGAACCGGCCGAAGGCGCGCACCATGTCGCCGCGCGCCGCGACGAGGCTCTGCTCGCCGAGCATCGTGTAGAGGTGCCCGCAGCCGAGCAGCACGCTCGCCACGACCAGCCCGACGACGCCCTGCCCGATCAGCAGCATCAGTCCGCAGCCCGCGATCGCGAACACCGACCCGGCCACCAGTACCGGGCGCTCGCCGCGGCGGTCGGCCAGCCGTCCGGCGGGCAGCGCCAGCGCCAGCGGCGCGATGGTGAAGCACGCCGCGAGCGCGCCCAGCCACGGCGCCGAGACGCCGATGTCCAACGCGCGGTAGGAGATCGTCGGCCGGACCAGGAAGATCGTCGCCTGCAGCAGGACGGCGTGCGTGAGCAGCAGCGCCCCACGGCCCTTCATCGGCGCGTCAGCCCCCCGAGCCCGTCCAGCCGGACCGCTCGATCGCCGAGAGCCCCCGGATCACCAACGACGACGTCAGCGCCGCCGCCAGGTCGGGGTCCCGGTCGCGGTAGGCGCGCAGCAGCCGGTCGTGGTCGGCGAGCGACGCCGTCAGCCGGCCGGGCAGCGACAGGCTGACGTGGCGCAGCTGCAGCATCCGCAGGCCCAGGTTGTCGAGCACCCGGCACAGCGTGCGGTTGCCGGTGATCTGGGCCTCGGTGTTGCGGAAGTCCACATTGGTCCAGAAGTAGCGGTCGACGTCGTCGAGGGCGACCGCCAGGGCGAGCTCGTCCTGCAGCGCCTGCAGCCGGTCGAGGTCGTCGTCGGAGGCGACCTCGACCAGCTCCCGGCTGACCAGCGCGTACAGGTGGGCGCGCACTCGGTACAGCTCGCGCACCTCCTCGATCCGCAGCGGCGCCACCCGCGGCCGCCGGTGCGCGGAGATCTCGACGAACCCCTCCCGCTCCAGCGTCAGCAGCGCCTCGCGCACCGGGGTGCGGCTGCTGCCGAAGTTGCGCGCCAGCTCGACCGAGTTGAGGTCGTCGCCGGGCAACAGCCTGCCCTCGATGATGTCGGTGCCGACGCGGACGATGATCTCGTCGACGATCGTGTTGCCGAGCCCCCGGTCCAGGACCCGCAGCAGCTCGCGGCGGCCCAGGCTGTGCACCGGGCCCGTGGGCTCGGCCGCTCCGATCGACATGTCCGTTCCCCCTCGGACCAGCCTCAGGCCAGGCCCGGCCACTTCGCGATCACGCGGTCGCACAATGCCCGGCTCGCCTCGGCGACCACCGGGAAGCCCTCCAGCCGCTCGAACGGTCGACACGCGTCGATCACCGCGCGGGTGTTGTAGGCCGGGGCGCCGCGCTCGCGCAGCGGGTCGACCCGGCTGCCCCATGTGCGGCGCACGACCTCGATGTCGTGGCCCGGCTCGGTGCGCGAGCACATCGCCCACACGACCTCGTCGAGGCTGCGGGGGTCGACGTCGTCGTCGACGACGATCACGAGCTTGTTCATGTACGCCGCGGCGGGCAGCGACGACGTGAGCATTCCGGCCTGCTTCGAGTGTCCGGCATAGCGCTGCGTGATGGAGACCGCCAGCAGCTGCCTGCCCCCGCCCGCCTCGTGCGCCCAGACGCCCTCCAGGCCGGGCAGACCCGTCGCCACCAGGGCGTCGTGGATCATCGCCGACTTCATGACGCTGCGCATGTACGAGTAGTCGTGCGGCGGCTTGCCGGGCGGCGCGCCGAGCAGGATCGCGTCGTCGCGGTGGTAGACGCGCTCGATGTCCATCGTCAGGACGGGGTCGATGCCGCCGCTGTAGTAGCCGGTCCACTCGCCGAACGGGCCCTCGGGGCGCGTCCGGTCCGGGTACAGCCAGCCCTCGACGACGATCTCCGCCGTCGCCGGGATCGGCAGGCCGGTGACCTCGCCGCGCACCACGTCGACGGGCCGCCCGATCACCGCACCCGCGTAGTCGAGCTCGGACACCCCGCCCGGCACCTCGGTCCCGGCGACGACGAGCAGCAGCGGGTCGTGGCCGAGCGACGCGACGACGGGCGCGCGGCCCTCCTTCGCGAACCAGTCGCGCACGTGCATCGCGCCGTGCTTACCCGACTCGATGTTGACGCTCGCGGACCGGCCCTCGTCCTGGACCTGCATCCGGTAGGCGCCGGCGTTGATCTCGCCGGTCGCCGGGTCGCAGGTGATGACGGCGCAGCCCGTGCCGATGTAGCGGCCGCCGTCGCCCTCGTGCCAGCGCGGCACCGGGAACCTCAGCAGGTCGATGTCGTCGCCGGTGTCGATGTTCTCGCACACCGGCCCGGTGTCGACGGTCCGCGCCGCGAACCTCGGGGCCGCGGCGACCCACTCGTTGGGCTTGCTGCGCAACGCCTGCACGAGCTTCCGGTCGTCGAGGTCGGTGCCCAGCCGCAGCGTGACGCCGAGGCGCCGGGCGTTGGACATGCTGCCCGAGAGCACCCGGGCACCCGCCGGGTAGCCGGTGACCCGGTCGAACAGCAGCGCCGCGGGGCGGCTGCGCCGGTAGTTGACCTCGGAGGCGGCGCCGATCTCGAGGTCCCAGTCGGCACCCTCGAGGACGGTCAGCTCGCCCAGCTCGTCGACGAGCGCGAGCCAGCCGCGCAGGTCGTCGACGTCCTCCAGCGACGTTCCCATTGCCGCGCCCCCGTCAGGACTTGTAGAGCGAGTCGATGTAGCCGTTGTCCTGCAACGACTGCAGCGCCCCGTTGTCGATGTACTTCGAGACGTCGTCCGGCGCCGCGGTCCCCTTCTCCGTGGCCGCCTGCGCGAACGCCGCCTTCAGCAGCGTCGGGTCGACCTTCGGGTCCTTCGCCCACAGCGGCTCGAAGAACGTGTAGGCGACGTCGGCGAGCGCGGGGTCGTCGGTACCGCTGTGCTTGCGGATGCTGTCGACCGCCGTGGCCTTGTCCTTGTGCAGCATCGACAGGCACTCCACCTCCGACTTGACGAACGCGTCGACGGCCGGGCCGTTGGCCTGCGTCCACGACGCCGTCGCCGTGTAGGCGTTGGCGGCGGCGGGGTACTTGGTGAAGTCCATGACCTTGTGGGCGCCGAAGTTGCGGGTCGTGGTGCCCGTCGGCGGCTGGGTGACGATCACGTCGACCGCACCGGACTGGAGCGCCGTCACCTCGGCCGGGGTGGACTTCAGGTACGTCTTCTGGACGTCCTTGTCGGTCCAGCCCTGGTCCTTGAGCCACGCGTCGACGGCGGTGTCGCCCAGCGACCCGGGTGAGCTCAGCCCGATCTTCTTGCCCTTGACCTGCTCGGGCGAGGTGATGTCGCTCTTGCCCCACATCTCGACGTAGAAGCTCGAGATCGGCAGCGCTATGTAGCGCAGGTCGACGCCGCCGAGCGCACCGGCCGCGGTGGTGGCCGCGACGCCGGCGCCGATCTGCACGCTGTTCGACGCGAGCGCGGCGAGCAGCTGGGAGCTGCTGTTGAGCAGCGTCAGCTTGACGTCCAGCCCGTTCTTCTTGAAGACGCCCTGGTCCTCGCACACGTACAGGTCGGAGTATGCGGCTCCGATCGCGGTGTAGCCGACGGTGAGGGACATGCTGCCGGCCGCGGGGGCGTCGCCGCCACCACCGGCGGCCGCGGGCTTGCCGCAGGCGACGGCGGCGGCGCACGCCAGGGCCAGCACTGCGGCGGGCAGGACCTTGCGGAGTCGCATCGGAGAGCCTTTCGTGGGACGGCGCCGGGGAAGCGGCGCCGGGGTGGGTCAGACCGAGCTGGACCAGAAGGTGAAACGGCGCTCGATCCACGCGACGCTGCGGGTGAGCACGATGGCGAGCACGGCGATCACGACGATCGCAGCCATGGCGTCGTCCATCTTGAAACCGGACGTCTCGGTCTGGACGACGTAGCCCAGGCCCGCGTTGCCCATGAACAACTCGGCGACGATCGCGCCGACCAGGGCGCGGCCGACGGCCTGCCGGACGCCCGCGAGCACGAACGGCAGCGTCGCCGGGAACGTGACCGAGCGCAGCGTGAGCAGGCGGGGCGCGCAGAAGACCGTTGCGACCTGCAGGTAGTGCCGGTCGACGTTGCGGGCGCCCGCGATCACGTTGATCAGCAGCGGGAAGATCGCGCTCCACACGACGATGACGAGCCGGGCCTCGGCGCCGATGCCGAACCAGAAGATGATGATCGGCAGGAACACCACGAAGGGCACCGAGTACATGATGCTGACCAGCGGTTCGGTCAACCCGTAGAGGGTGTTGGAGCGACCGATCAGCAGACCGAGCGGGATGCCGACGACGACCGTGATGATCATGCCGTAGGCGACGGACTCGAGCGTCGACAGCAGCGGCGGCCACAGCTCGCCGGTCCCGATCATGTGGACCAGGGCCCTGACGGCGCCGACGGGGGAGCTGGCGAAGGACGCGTCGACCCAGCCCGCGGAGGCGGCGATCTGCCACGCGCCCAGGACGACGACGAGCCCGATCAGGCCGAGCGTCCCCGTCGTGAGCTTCTTGTCCTTGCGCGCGTTGATCGCCCGTTCGATCGGACCGGCGATCGGACTAGCCGGCTGCGACACCTGCGTGGTCATCCGAGGTCACCCTCCTTCCGGGCTGGGCCTGCTTGCCGATCTGGGACTGCGCCATCACGAGGTCGACGATCCGGTCGGACATCGCGAGGAACTCCGGCGTGCGCTTCATCGCCGGGGTTCGCGGCCGCGGCAGGTCCACGTGGATGTCGGCGACCAGGTGCGCCGGGCCGCGGGAGAGCACGAGGACCCGGTCGGCGAGGAACACCGCCTCGGGCACGTCGTGGGTGATGAACATGGCGGTCTTGCCGGCCTTGACGCCGTCGGCCTGCCAGATCCGGGTGAGCTCCTCCTGCATGACCTCGCGGGTCTGCGCGTCGAGCGCGGCGAAGGGCTCGTCGAGCAGGATCAGCTCGGGGTCGGTGGCGAGCGCCCGTGCGAGGTTGACGCGCTGGCTCATGCCGCCCGACAGCTCGCGCGGGTACTTGTCGCCCTTGCCGCCCAGCCCGACGAGCTCGACCAGCTCGGCGACGCGGGCGCGGCCGGCCGCGTCGAGGCGGCCGTGGGCCTTGAGTCCGAACTCGATGTTCTGCACGACGTTGCGCCACGGGAACAGCGACGCCTGCTGGAACACCAGCGACCGGTCGCGGCCGGGGCCGTCGATGCGGTGGTCATCGAGCTCGAGGGTGCCGCCGGAGATGGGGATCAGGCCGGCGACGGCCGTGAGGAAGGTGGTCTTGCCGCAGCCGCTGGGGCCGACGACGGCGATGAACTCGTTCGGTGCGACGTCGAAGGACAGGCCGTCGACGGCGAGGGCGTAGGTGCCCTTGCGTCCGGACCTGTGGCCGATCTCGACGTCGCGCACCCGCAGCTTCGGGCGTGGTGGCGCCATGTGCTCGTCCTCCTTGATCGAGCCGGACCGGATACCGACATCCGCCCCGAAACGGTCGGCGAAGTGTCGACACTTGGAGTAGATCAGCGGTGCAGGGCACTGTCCAGAGCCCGGCCGCCAGAATATGAGAACCCTCGCATCAGTTCTCCTTATCGACGGAAATCGCACGTGAGACGTGGTCTGGGGCGATGTATGGTCGGCCGCGCGGAAGGCCTCGTCGGCCTCCGGGAAGAACTTCTTGTGTCGACACACGCTGTGCGGAGGAAACGGATGACCGACGCGAAGGGCTGGACGCGGTTCCTGACCGAGCAGGACACCGCCCTGCTCGACCGCACGTCGTGGGCCAAGCGCGAGCCGTTCGGGCTCGGCGAGCGGCCCGCGGTGGTCGTCGTCGACGCCTACTACGGTGCCCTCGGTGAACGCCGCCCGCTGGAGGAGATCCTCGAGGCCTGGCCCTCGGCCTGCGGGCCCGCTGGCTGGGACGCCGTCGACCGCACCGTCGGGCTCCTCGACGCCGCCCGCGCCGCCGGGGCGCCGGTCTTCTACCTCACCGGTCTGGCGGCGAACCCGAACCCGTGGAACCGCAAGGCGCGACGGAGTTCTCGTCGGCGTGATCCGAACTTCCTGAGGATCGTCGACGAGCTCGCCCCGCAGCCCGGCGACACCGTCCTGGAGAAGGTCACGCCCAGCGGATTCACCTCCAGCGCGCTCGCCCCGCTGCTGACCGCGGCGGGTGTCGACACCGTCCTCGTGTGCGGCGAGGCGACGTCGGGCTGTGTGCGTGCCACCGCCGTCGACGCCTGCGTGATCGGACACCGTGTCGGTGTCGTCGAGGACTGCTGCTTCGACCGCATCGAGGCCAGCCACTGGATGAGCCTGTTCGACCTCGACCAGAAGTACGCCGACGTCATCGACCGCGACGCCGCGATCACCTACCTGGAGGGGACCGGCCGGAAGGGGACCGCGTCGTGAGGGTGGTCGTCGCCATGACCGGCGCGAGCGGCGCCGTCTACGGCGTCCGCACCCTGCAGCTGCTGCACGACACCGGCGGCGTCGAGACCCACCTCGTCGTCTCCCACGCCGCCGCGCTCACGCTGCGCCACGAGTGCGACCTCGACGTCCGTGGCCTGGAGAAGCTCGCCGACGTCGTGCACCGGCCGTCGGCGATCGGGGCGCCCATCGCGTCCGGCTCGTTCGGCGTGCACGCCATGCTCGTCGTGCCGTGCTCGATCAAGACACTCTCGGCCGTGGCCCACTGTCACGCCGACGACCTGATCGCCCGCTCCGCCGACGTCTGCCTCAAGGAGGGCAGACCGCTGCTGCTCATGGTCCGCGAGACGCCTCTCCACCTCGGGCACCTACGCACCATGACCGCCGCCGCCGAGGCCGGGGCGATCGTCATGCCACCGGTGCCCGCCTTCTACGCACGGCCGCAGACCCTCGACGACGTCGTCGACCACACCGTCCGCCGGGCGCTGGTCCGCGTCGGAGTCCCCGACGTGGCCCCGCCGGAGTGGGACGGCAGGATCGATCCGTGAGCGCGCCCTTGGCTCGGCCCTGGTCGTCACGCGCCTGGGGCGCGGTTTCGTGCCGAATACCGCAGACAGCCGTCCGCACCTGCTGGAAGGCATCGGACGGGATGCGGCCGACCGTTCTCGCCGTATAGGCACCCGAAGAACAGTGGTGACCGGTCGGTGACCGATCGGCCTGAGCGAGACAGAAAAATGACCTGGAAGGATATGAATCCTTCCAGGTCAGAGATGGTGCGCCGCCAGGGACTCGAACCCCGAACCCGCTGGTTAAGAGCCAGCTGCTCTGCCAATTGAGCTAGCGGCGCAGAGTATTGAATTGTCGCTTCCCGGAACTGCTGCGCCCCACCGCCCGGCGCCTTCGGAACGCTATCACAGCGCTTTCCGGCCCCTGCGCGGTGGGGCACCGCGCTCCGGGTGAGTGACGGGACTTGAACCCGCGACTTCCTGGACCACAACCAGGTGCTCTACCAGCTGAGCTACACCCACCATCGGCACGGGCGTCAGCCCGTGACGTGAACGATCGTAGCGCCCCCCTCAGCGGGCTTCGACACCGGACCCCGACACCGCCGCGGCCGCCGCCTGGGCCTGCTCGGACGTCGGACCGGGGGGTGCGACGAACAGCGTCGCGCGGTAGTACGCGAGCTCCCGGATCGACTCGCGGATGTCGGCGAGCGCGCGGTGCGCCAGGCCCTTCTCGGGCTTGGCGTAGAACACCCGCGGGAACCAGCGCCGGCACAGCTCCTTGATCGAGCTGACGTCGACCATCCGGTAGTGCAGGTGCGCGTCGAGCTCCGGCATGTCGCGGGCGAGGAAGCCGCGGTCGGTGGCGATCGAGTTGCCCGCCAGTGGCGCCGACACCGGGTCGGGGACGTGCTCGCGCACGTAGGCCAGCACGGCCTGCTCGGCCTCCTGGAGCGTCACCGTCGAGCGCCGCACCTCCTCGGTGAGGCCGGAGCGGGCGTGCATGTCGCGCACGACGTCGGGCATCGCGGCGAGGGCGGACTCGTCGGCGTGGATGACGACGTCGACACCTTCGCCGAGGACGTTGAGGTCCCCGTCGGTCACGAGCACGGCGATCTCGATCAGTGCGTCGCGCTGCAGGTCGAGACCCGTCATCTCGCAGTCGATCCACACCAGACGGTCGTTCATCCCGCCACCCTAGGCGCTAGAGTCCGCCGACGTGGGGGAGAACACGAACGCCGATCCGGTGACCGCGGCCCAGCAGATCGCGTCCGGCTACGCCACCGACGGGCTCGCGCTCGAGCTCGGCACGGTGCTCGTCGACGGGGCGGTCGACCCGTCGGCCAAGGTGCGCATCCCGTTCGCGACGCTGAACCGGCACGGTCTGGTCGCGGGCGCCACCGGCACCGGCAAGACGAAGACGTTGCAGTGCCTGGCCGGCCAGCTGTCCGACGCGGGTGTCCCGGTGCTGCTCGCCGACGTCAAGGGCGACCTGTCCGGCATGGCGAGGCCCGGCGAGGACGGGCCGAAGATCCGGTCGCGCGCCGAGGACACCGGCGACGACTGGACGCCCACCGCCTACCCCGTCGAGTTCCTCTCGCTCGGGGCGCCGTCGGCCGCCGTGCCGATCCGCGCGACCCTGACCCAGTTCGGCCCGATCCTGCTGTCGAAGGTGCTCGACCTCAACGACACCCAGGAGTCGACGCTCGGCCTGATCTTCCACTGGGCCGACCAGCAGCAGCTGCCGTTGCTCGACACCAAGGACCTCCGCGCGGTCATCCAGCACCTCACCTCCGACGAGGGCAAGGCCGACCTCAAGGGCATCGGCGGCGTCTCGCCCGCGACGGCCGGGGTCATCCTGCGCGCCCTGGTCAACCTCGAGGCGCAGGGCGGGGACCACTTCTTCGGCGAGCCCGAGTTCGACCCCGCCGACCTCATCCGTCAGGTCGACGGCAAGGGCGTCGTCTCGCTGCTCGAGCTCGCCGACCAGGCCGCCAACCCCAAGCTCTTCTCGACGTTCCTGATGTGGCTGCTCGCCGAGCTCTACGAGGAGCTCCCCGAGGCGGGCGACCTCGACAAGCCCAAGCTCGTGTTCTTCTTCGACGAGGCGCACCTGCTGTTCACCGACGCGTCGAAGGCGTTCCTGGAGCGCATCGAGCAGACCGTGAAGCTCATCCGGTCCAAGGGCGTCGGGGTGTTCTTCTGCACCCAGCTGCCCACCGACGTCCCCAACGCGGTGCTCTCGCAGCTCGGTGCCCGGATCCAGCACGCCCTGCGCGCCTTCACCCCGGAGGACCAGAAGGCGCTGGCGCGCACCGTCAAGACCTACCCGACGTCGAAGGTCTACGACCTCGAGGAGGCGCTCACCTCGCTGGGCACCGGCGAGGCGATCGTGACCGTGCTGTCGGAGCGCGGGGCGCCGACGCCCGTCGCCTGGGCCCGGATGCGGGCCCCGCGCTCGCTCATGGCGGCGATCGGCGAGCCGGCCGTCACCGAGGCCGCCAAGGCGTCCCCGTTGTACGGCAGGTACGGCGAGACCGTCGACCGCGAGTCGGCCTACGAGAAGCTCACCGCGAAGATCGCCACGCCGCCGCCCCCGGAGGCCGTGCCCGTCGACGCCCCGCCGCCCCCGCAGGCCCCGCGGCGCCGGGAGAAGGAGGAGCCGGGGATGGTCGCCGAGGTGCTGGGCTCACCGGTGGTCAAGTCGTTCCTGCGGTCCGCGGCCAGCGCACTGGGCCGCGAGATCACCCGGGGCCTCTTCGGCACCCGGCGGCGCTGACCGGCGGAGGTCGGCGAGCACCGACGGGGTGACCGCCGCGGCGAGGGCGACGCCGTCGGCGGCGGTCACGTCCGTCACGCGGTAGCCGCCGTCGCCCGCGGCGGTGACCGCCTCGACCGTGACGAGCCCGACGCGGCGCTGGAAGACGCTCTGCCGCAGCCGCCAGCCGATGACGCCGCTGCGTTCCAGCACGACGGTGCGCCGGTGCAGCCCGCCCCAGCGGGTGACGAGATGGCGGTCGGTGAGCAGGTGTCCGAGGTTGCGGTAGCGGTCGAGCGCCAGCGGGACGGCGAGGGCGGCGAGTGCCGTCGTGAGCGGGCCGAGCCAGCTCCAGCCCGCGACGGTCGACGCGACCGTCCAGCCCGCTGCGCACACCACGAGCGCCGGACCGACCGCGCGGGTGAGCCTGCGCCACAACGCCCGGCGCGGGTGGCGGCGCAGCGGCGCCAGCGTCGACCGTTCGACGGGCTCGCCCGCGACGAGGGCCGCCAGTGCGTGTGTCTCGGACCTGGACGCCGGGGGCTGTAGTGCGCCGCCCTGGCTGCCGCGGCCCAGCCCGGTCGCGAGGACCCGGGTCTGGGCGCCGCGTCCGGCGCGCAGCAGCAGCGGCTCGCTGACGAGAACGCCGCGCAGCCGGTTGCCGGCCACCGACAGCGAGCGCCGGGTCAGCAGTCCGCGGTGGACGCGCAGGGTGCCCTCGTCGTCACGGGTGAGCCGGTAGCCCCACCAGCGCTCGGTGAACATCAGCAGCGCGCCCAGCACGGCGACGACGAGCAGCGCGAGCGCGAGGAACCCGACCGTCAGCCAGATCGCCGCGCCGAGGACGCGCTGCTCGAAGTCCGCGGCGAACGGCAGGTCGCGTGGCCGTACGCCCAGCTCGCTCACGACGTTCCACACCGCCGCGATCAGCACGCCCGTCCCGGCCAGCGCGGACGTGGTGAGCGGCGCGAACCGGATCCAGGGCCAGCGCAGCACCGACAGCACCCGGGAGTGGCGATGGTCGCCACGACGACCATCGCCGCTCAGGACCTCGCCGGGAGCGCCCGGAGCGCCCGGCGAGTCCACGGAGCCCGGGGCGTCGGCCGCCTGGTCCGGGCCCGGCGTCCTGCCGCCGACGCCTCCCGGTGCCGGGGACGACTGCAGCAGCTCGCGGCGCAGCCGGCCCGCCTCCGCGACGCTGACCGCGTCGAGCTTGAGGCCGTGGTGGTCGGCCGAGGCGTGCGAGGCGCCGCGCACGTGCAGGACGCCGAGCCCGAAGACGCGGTGCAGCAGCGTCGAGGTGACGTCGACGGTGCGCAGCCGGTCGCGCGGCACCGAGCGGCGCTGCCGCCGGACCCAGCCGCTGTGCAGCTCGACGCGGTCGGGCGTGATCCGGTACCGCGTCGTCTTCCAACGGACGAGGCCGAGCACGACGAGCGCCACCGTGATGCCCAGGGTGATCCACAGCCGCACGGGGTCGCCGCGGCCGGTGAACAGCAGGATCACCAGCAGCGGGAGCAGCCGCACGACGTGCTGCATCGGCGCGACGACCAGCATCCTCCCGTCCAGGCGCCGCCACGGGACCTCCGCGCCGACGTCGGTCACGTCGCGTCCCCCGGCGTGGCCTGCGTGGTCTCGGTGAGCACCCGGGCGAGCTCGGCGGCGTCGTCGGCGGCGAGGCCGTGGATGGTGACCGGGCCGCGGGCCGACGCCGTCGTCACCGTGACGCTCGCGAGCGTGAGCCACTGCTGCAGGGGCCCGTGCTCGGTGTCGACGGTCTGCACGCGCGAGATCGGCGCGATCCGCCATTCGCGCACGACCAGCCCCGACCGCGTGTAGACCGCCTCGTCGGTGATCTCCCAGCGGTGGATGCGGTACCGGATCGGCGGCACGACCAGCGTGTACACGGCGGCGGCCAGCGCGGTGAGGATCGTCGTCAGCAGCAGCCAGAACGGGGCCGACGCACCGAGCGCGAGCCAGACGACGAGCTGCGGCCCGGCCAGGACGACGAGAGCCACCAGCCCCTGCAGGCGCCACCACTGGACGGCACGGGGATCGACCCGGTGCGCGGGCGGGCGCAGGGGGAGCGCGAGGGCGGCCGTCGGCTGCATGCCTCCACTGTGCCCAAACCCGCGTCGCGACGGGTGGTCGATCCGTCGCGCGGCCGGGGTGACGGACGTCAGTGCTGACCCGGGTGGGCGAACGCCGCGAGCTGCGTGCGGCGCAGGAGCTCCGTCTGGCCCTGGACCAGGTGGAACGATGCCTCCCGGGCCCACCGCTGCTCCGGCGAGGACAGCAGCATCGCGCCGCCCGCGCGGGCGGCGACCAGCGCGTTGGCCGACCGGACCGTCAGCTCGGCGATCTCCCCGCGCAGCTGTGCCCGCTCGCGCAGCCGTTCGCCGGCCGGGACGTCGACCAGCAGCGCGTGGGCCTCGGCGCGCAGCGCCGCGCCGCGTTCACCGAGCTGCAGGGCCGCGTCGACCGCCTCCGGCCGGTCGCGCTGCACGCCGAGGCGTTCCAGCTCCACGAGCACCCGGCGCAGCAGGCCGAGCGTCGCGGGACGGGTGTCGGCGGTGCGGACCGCGTCGGCCGCGAGCCAGGCCTGGGCGTCGACGTCGAGCAGCACCTCGTCGGGCGCGACGGCCATGTCGTCGAGCTGGAGCGCAACGGTCCGGGTGCCACCCATGACCGCCAGCGGCTGCGGCGGGCCGGCCCGCAGTCCCGGCCGCTGTGCCGTCGGGACCAGGGCGAACACGAACCGGCCGGACGCCGTCGTTCCCGCCGACGTGTGGGCCGCGACCATCGTCATGTCGGTGAGGCCCCAGCCGGTGCACCAGTCGGCCGTGCCGGTGAGGCGCCAGCCGCCGCCGGGTGCGGGATCGGCGCGTACCGCGGGGGTGCCGGGGCGCCGGATGTGCGCGATCGCGATGCCGGCCGTCGTCGTGCCCGCCGCGAGGCCGGGACGGTGCCGGGCCGCGGCGGGTCCGCGCCGGTAGGCGTGCTCCGGGACGCCCTTGATGGGGCCGGCGGAGTCGCCCTGCGGGTTGCGGTGCTGGGTCACGACGAACCACGTCGCCCCGCACGCCCCGGCGAGCAGCTCGACGGTCTCGATGTCGACGCGCTGCGTCGCGCCGAACCCGCCCTCGGCGACGGGCACCCGCACCGACAGCAGGCCCGCCGCGGCGAGCGCCCGCAGGTGGGCGGGGTCGACACCGCGGGCGGGATCGTCGGCGGCCGGGGCGTGCGGGCCGATCACGTCGTCGCACAGCCGGGTCATCGCCGTGACGGCCGGGTGGGCGGCGACCTCGGGCGGCGGCGCGAACAACTCCTCGACGGTCGGCACGCAGCGACGCTACGTCACCCCCGGCGACCCCCGAGCGCAACCTCACGGTCCGGCCGGCCGTGCGGGACGACGGTGGGGTTGCGCTCGGCGTAGGGGCGCAACCTCATGGTCCGGTCAGCCGCGCGGGACGACGGTGACGTTGCGCACGGGTCGGGGGCGCGGCGGCGGGGAGGTGCGCGGGGTCGTGGTCAGCGCGGCGGGACGTGCGCGGGTCGAGGGTCAGCGCGGCGGCGGGAGGTCGCGCCGGACGATCTTGCCGGTCTGGTTGCGCGGCAGCGCGTCGACCACGACGACGTCGCGCGGGACCGCGAACCGCGACAGCCGGGACCGGACCGCCTCGCGCAGCGCGTCGGCGTCGACGTCCGCCCCCGGCTCCGCGACGACGTAGGCCGCGAGCCGCTGCCCGTACTCGTCGTCCGGAACGCCGACGACCGCCACCTCGCGCACCTCCTCACGCGCGGCGATGACGTCCTCCACCGGCCCGGGGTGCACGTTCTCCCCGCCGGAGACGATCATGTCGTCGGCACGTCCCGTGAGGTGCAGCAGGCCGTGCTCGTCGAGCTTCCCGACGTCGCCCGTGCCGAGCAGGCCCTCCCGTCGCTCGACGTCGGACGCGCCGCCCGTGTAACCCTCGAACGGCAGGTCGTTGCCGACGAACACCCGGCCCTCGACCCCCGGCGGGACGGGACGGCCGTCGTCGTCGAGGATGCGCAGCCTGGTGCCGACGGGCGCGCGGCCCGCGGTGCCGGGTGCGGCGCGCAGGTCGGCCGGCCCGGCGATCGACACCCACGACACCTCGGTCGAGCCGTAGAGGTTGTAGAGGACCTCGCCGAAGCGGTCCATGAAGGCGGTGGCGAGCCCGGCGGGCAGCGCCGAACCGCTGACGGCGACGATCCGTGGCGCGTGCCCGGCCCGCCAGCCCGGCGCACCGGCCTCGAGCACCCGCTGGGCCATCACCGGCACCGCGAACACGGCGTCGCACCGGTGCGCCGCAACGGTGTCGAGGAGGTCCGCCGGGTCGAACCGGGCCCGCAGCACGACGGTCGAGCCGTGCAGGACGGCCAGCAGCAGCGCCGCGTTGCCCCAGGTGTGGAACAGCGGCGCGGCGATGTGCACGCCGACGCCCGCGCGCAGCGGGATCTCCGAGAGGATCGCCGCGGCCGGCGCGAGCGTCGACGGGTGCGGGCGACGGGCGCCCTTCGGCGGGCCGCTCGTGCCGGAGGTGAGGACGACCGTCCGGCTCCGGCCGGGTCGCAGCGGCAGCGTGCCGGCGACGTCGGCGGCGATCAGGTCTTCGCAGGTCGGGTGTCCGTCGCCCGGTCCCCGCGCGACGACGACGCCGACGTCCTCGGGCAGGGCGGCGAGCCGGTCGTGCAGGTCGGCGTCCGCGACGACCGTGTGCACGCCGAGGTCGGCGAGCACGTCGGCGAGCTGTGCCGGGGCCATCCCGTTGTTGAGCAGGACGACGTCGGCGCCGATCTTCTCCGCCGCGACGGCCACCTCGACGGGATGCCGGGAGTTGCGGCACAACAGCGCGACGGGCTCGTCCGGCCCGGTGCCGCGGGCTGCGAGCGCACGCGCGAGCCGGTCGGTGCGCCAGTGCAGCTCGGCGTAGGACACGGCGCCCGCGTCGTCGACGATCGCGGCCCGGCGCGGGTGCCGCGCTGCGCCGGCGGTGTAGCCCGCGGCCAGCCCGATCCCGTAGCGCAGCAGGCCGCAGGCCATGCCCGCCAACCGGTCGGGTCGCACGGGCCGCACGACACCGGACCGCGTCAGTGCCGCGAGCGCCCGCGCGGTCCCGCCCGCGGCCCCGATCCCGGCCCGCAGAGTGTCGATCATCCCGCCAGTGTCACGGACCGCCGCCAGGCCCGCACACCCCACCCGCGGCCCCCGGGGCCGGGTCACGCATGGGTCACGCGCTGGTGCGGTGGGAGGCCGCGGCGGCGGCCAGGCGTGCGGCCGTGTCGGCGATGAAGGCGCCGAGCCGCTTCTCGATCAGCCCCGTCGTCCCGGGGACCTTGGCCCGGAACGACGACCGCCAGGAGATCTCGGTGCCTCCGGAGGCGGTCGGGGTGAGCCGGACATCGGCGCGGTAGTCGCGGATCGGGATGCCCGAGAGCAGGACGTAGCCGAGGTGCCGGTCCTGCTCGACGGCGACGACCTCCTCGCGCGTGTTCGCGTGCCCGGTGAACGCGCGGATCGCGCCGACGCCGTTGGGGTCTGGGGCGCCCGGGCGTTCCAGCCGGGCGGTCGCGAAGTCGGCCCACTCCGGCCACGTCGTGACGTCGTGCAGCAGGGCGAACACCTCCGACGGCGGAGCGTCGCTGGTCGCCTGGACGTCGATCCTCCCGGTACGCATGTACCAGATGGTACATGTACCACTTGGTACGGTCCAGGGGTGACCGATGCGCCGCCGCTGTCCCGTCGTGACGAGCTGCTCGCCGCGGTCCTCGACCATCTCGCGACGACCGGCGCGGGCGACCTGTCCCTGCGGGCGGTGGCCGAGGCCGTCGGGACCAGCCACCGGATGCTCAGCTACCACTTCGGGTCGCGCGACGGGCTGGTGCTGGCCGTCGTGCAGGCGGTCGAGGCCGCGCAGCAGCAGACCGCCGCGCTGCTCGCCGCCGACACCGGGATGTCGCCGGCCGACCAGATGCGGGCGCTGTGGGCGCAGGTCTCCCACCCCGCGCTCGCGCCCAACGTCCGCCTCTTCTTCGCCCTCTACGCCCGCGGGCTCGCCGGGGAGGAGCCGGCCGCGCGACTGCTCGACGGCGACATCGCGCGGTGGGTCGAGCCGTCGGCCCGGGCGGCGCACGAGCGTCTCGGGGCCACGCTCGACGAGGCCCGCACCGACGTCCGGCTGGGGGTGGCCGTCGTGCGGGGACTGCTGCTCGACCTGCTCGCCACCGGCGAGCGGGACGCCGTCGACCGGGCCTTCGAGCGGTTCGTGCGGCTGTGGGAGGACGGGACCCGCTGACGGGCGGGTCAGCGACGCGGCGGGCACCGGACCCCGTCGCGCCGCTGGGGCACCCGCTCAGGCGGTGGGCCTGGTCAGGTCGTAGACCGTCCGTCCGCCCACCGTCGTCGCGGTGAAGTGCTGCTCGACCCATTCCTGAATCTGTGCGCCCGTGCCGCGGCCCTCACCCGGGCCACCCGGGCCACCCGCCGGCACGCCCGCGGTGTCGCCGCCGCGGGCCGCGTGGTCACCCGCCCCGCCCGCGACGAAGTAGTGCACCTGGCCCGCCGACACCCACTCCTGGAACTGCTCCGGCGTCGGCGACGGGTCCGAGCCGGTGAAGCCGCCGATCGCCATGACCGACACGCCCGTCGCGAGCTCCAGCGACGCCGCACCCTGCGAGCCGAGCGTCGCCGCCGCCCACCGGTATCCCGAGGCGCCCCCGACCAGGTCGGTGAGCGCGGGATCCGAGGTCTCCGCGCCGGGACCGCTGCCGAAGCCACCGAACCCGGGGAAGCCACCGAAGCCGACGGAGCCACCGGGGAGGCCTCCCGGCCCGGCCTCCCCGGCGCCGGCGCCGCCGCTCCCCAGGGCGGCGCCGGCGCCCTCCCGACCGTCCCGCCCGACGCGGCCGGAGTCGCCGACGTCCGAACCGAACCTGCCGAACCCGCCGCGGTCGCCTGCGGTGGCCGGACCGGCCGACGGGACGGAGCCGGTGTGCGGTGTCCCCGCGGTCTCGACGGCGTAGGCCCCCGGCCCCGCGACGCCCAGCAGGACCGCGGCCCCCGCCACGACGGCGAGCCGGCGCCGCCCGCCGGCCGGGACGAGCAGCACCACCGCGGCGCCGATCCCGCCGACGAGCACGACCCAGCGCAGCCACGGCACGAACTCCGGCGACCGGCCCAGCAGCACGAACGCCCACGCCGCGGTGAGGGCCGCCGTCGCGGCGAGCACGGCGCGGCCGGTCCAGGTGCCGCGTGCCCGCCACGCCTCCCGGCCGCCGAGCGCGACGAGCGCCGCGATCGCGGGCGCCAGCGCGACCGTGTAGTAGGGGTGGAACGTGCCCTCCATGAAGGAGAACACCAGGATCGTCACGACGGTCCAGCCGCCCCACAGCAGCAGTGCCGCCCGGGTGCGGTCGGTCCGCGCGGCACCGCGGGTCAGCCACAGCCCGGTGACGAGCAGGACCAGCGCCGCCGGCAGCAGCCAGCTGATCTGCCCGCCGATCTCGGTGCCGAACAGCCGCCCGAGGCCCGTCTGACCGCCGAACAGGCCGCCGGGACCGCCCCCACCACCGCGGAACGCCTCGGCCCCACCGGGCAGGGCGCGGCCCGCGAACCCGCCGCCGTTGCCCTCGCCCCCGAAGATGCGGCCGAGGCCGTTGTAGCCGAAGGCCAGCTCCAGCGGACTGTTGTTCGTCGAACCGCCGATGTAGGGCCGGTCGGCCGCCGGCCACAGCGCGACGGCGAGCAGCCACCACCCCGCGGACACGACGATCGCCAGTCCCGCGGCGAGCAGGTGCAGGACCCGCTTGCCGACGGTCGTCGGCGCCGCCCACAGGTACGCCAGCGCCATCCCCGGCACGACCAGGAAGCCCTGCAGCATCTTCGTCAGGAACGCGAAGCCGATCAGCACGCCGGCCAGCACCAGCCAGCGCAGGCCCGCCCTCTCGATCGCCCGGGTCGTCGCGTAGGCCGCCGCGACCATCAGCAGGACGAGCAGGGCGTCGGGGTTGTCGAACCTGAACATCAGCACGGCGACAGGGGTGAGCGCGAACAGCACACCCGCGACCAGGCCCGCGGTGGGACCCGCGATCCGCCGGACCGTCGCCCACAGCAACGCGACGACCCCGACGGCCATCAGGGCCTGCGGGACCAGCAGGCTCGCCGACGAGAAGCCGAAGATCCGGCCCGACAGGGCCATCACCCACAGCGACGCGGGCGGCTTGTCCACGGTGATCGCGTTGCCGGCGTCGAGCGAGCCGAAGAAGAACGCCTTCCAGCTCTGCGTGCCGGCCTGCACGGCCGCGGCGTAGAACGAGTTCGCGTAGCCGGACGCCGTGATGTCCCAGAGGTAGAGCACTGCTGTCCCGACGAGCACGGCCGCGAGCGCGGGGAGCTCCCAGCGGGGACGGCGGCGGGCCGCGGGGGCGGGCCCGGGATCGGCCTGGGCCCCGACCCCGGTGTCGAGCGTGGTGGTCATGCGGAAATCTCCGGTACGGGGTCGGCCGCCGGGCGGCGGGCGCGGAATATCCAGGAGCGGAACAGGACGAACCGCAGCACGGTGGCCACGGCGTTGGCCAGCACGATGACGGCGAGCTCGGTGGAGCGGCCCGCCCCCGGCGCGGGGGAACCGAGGAGGGCGAGCGCGCCCGTCGTCAGGACGAGGCCGAGACCGAACACCACGAGTCCCTGGAACTGGTGGCGCCCCGCGCCGGCGCGGCCGCGGACGCCGAACGTCAGCCGACGGTTGGCCGCGGTGTTGGCGAACGTCGTCAGCAGCAGCGCGAGGATGTTGGCCGCGATCGCGCCCATCATCCCGCGCAGCAGCACGTAGAGCAGCAGGTTCGCCAGCGTGCTGGCGACGCCGATCGCGGCGAACCGGGCCAGCTGGCCCGTCATCCCCAGGGGGACCCCGGGCACCTCGAGCGGGGCGCGGCCCAGGCTCGCCCGCAGCTCGCTCACCGGCAGGCGCCCCGACGCCAGCGCGCGCCCGACGCGGACGATCCCGCGCAGGTCGGCCTTGGCCGTCGCGACGATGTCGACGCGGGAGTCGGGGTCGTCGACCCAGTCGACGGGCACCTCGTGGATGCGCAGCCCGGCCCGCTCGGCGAGCACGAGCAGCTCGGTGTCGAAGAACCACCCGGTGTCCTCGACCAACGGCAGCAGCCGGGCCGCGACGTCGCGCCGGATCGCCTTGAACCCGCACTGCGCGTCGGAGAACCCGGCGGCCAGCGTGCCGCGCAGGAGCAGGTTGTAGCAGCGGGAGATGAACTCGCGCCTCGCGCCGCGCACGACGCGCGAGCCCCGGCCCAGCCGGGTGCCGATCGCGAGGTCGGAGTGTCCGGACAGCAGCGGCGCGACGAGCGGGAGCAGCGCGGCGAGGTCCGTCGAGAGGTCGACGTCGCAGTAGGCCAGCACCTGTGCGTCGGACGCGCCCCAGACGCTGCGCAGGGCCCGGCCGCGGCCCTTGAGCTCCAGCCGGACGGCTGCGACCTCGGGGATCTCCTCGGCGAGCGCCGCCGCGATGCGCGGGGTGGCGTCGACGCTCGCGTTGTCGGCGATCGTGATGCGGAACGGGTAGGGGAACGACCCGCGCAGGTGTGCGTGCAGCCGGCGGACCGACGGCTCGAGATCGCGTTCCTCGTTGTACACGGGGACGACGACGTCGAGCACGACGTGCCCGCCCGGACCCGGCACGGGCGCGGGGAACACAGCCGGATCGGCGGTGTCGAGGCTCATGGGCACGACGATGTCGACGTTCCCTGTCGTGGCCTTGTGGTCGTCCTGTGCGCGAGCTGTGAGCGGAGACGACGCCACGGTTCCGCGCGAGACGCCGGCCGCAACCCGAGCGCTCCCGCGGCGCGAGTGGACGACGGTGAGGTCGCGCGTGGAGGCCGGGGACCGGCGGGCCCCTCAGCGGCGGCGGAAGCGTTCCGCGAGCTGCGGGTCGTCCTCCCACCAGAGGCGACTCGGGGCGGTGTCCTCGGGGTCGTCCTGCTGCGCCGCGGCGGCGGCCTCCCGGGCGTCGAGCTCCGCGTCGATCTCGACGGCGCGCTGCTCGTCCTCGCGCGTCATCCGGGCGACGACGATCCCGATGAACGGCAGCCCGACGACGTCACCGCCCACCCACAGCACGCCGGCGCCGAGGACCTGGTCCAGTCGCAGGTCGGGACCCCAGTCGCGGTGCAGCGCCAGGTAGTGGTCGGCCCCGACGAGCGGCCCGAGCCACAGCACCAGGCCGAGCACCGCGTCGCCGACGACCTCGACCACGGTGATCCACAACGTCACCAGGTAGGGGTCGGCGCGCGGGGTGGGGTCGACGCGCAGCCGGGTCCAGAAGTAGAGCCAGCCCGCGACGACGAGCATCGTGCCGGACAGCCCGCTCGCGACGCTGCTGCGCAGCGTCAGCGGGTAGAGCGGGCTGAGGTACAGGACCAGCATCGGCACGACGAGCACGACCGTCACGACCAGCGGGAACGTCAGCGCGCGGGCGGGGGCCGAGTGCAGCACGCGCGACCAGCGTGCGCGGCTGCCGAGAGGCAGGAGGTCGGCGACGAGCCGCACCGGCGACCCCATCGCCAGCAGCAGCGGCGTGACCATCAGCAGCACGACGTTCTGCGCGGCGCGTGGCCAGAACAGGGTGTCGGCGTACACGCCGAGGAAGCTGCAGCCGACGAACGCGATGCTCGCTGCGCCGAGCACGAAGCAAACGGTCCGCGACCGCGGCCATGCCGGCCCGGCATGCCGGGCCCGAGCGTTGAGGTAGCCGCCGAGCAGCAGCACCGCGGCGAGCAGCGTCCCGGGGTCGGCCCGCCACGACGTCAGCGTGCGGCCGAGGGTCAGCGGCGGCAGCACCGCGGCGAGGGCGTTCACGAAACACCTCGCGCAGCTATTCCCGCGATGCGCCGACGTGAATTCCGCCACGATTTCGGCGCGGCCGTGGCGTACATCGGCCCTCCCTTTTACGTCGCCCGGCCGCCGATGGTATCTGCGCCCCGACCGCTCTTCCCGTCGTCCTCGTCTGACGGGAATCTGCTGGAAGGCGGGCTTGCGGCCGGACGTCCGGATGTCGCGGCGGTACGAATTGTGCCCAGCTCGGGGCAATTTCCAGGTAAAGCGACGGTATTCGGTCGGCGGGTGCTGCGGGTACGTCCCGAGCGCGTGTCAGAATCGCGATTCCCGGGTCCGACCCGGGTGATCGGGTGAGGTGTCGATGGGGCTCCCGGGAGGGGCTCGCGCCGGGGTTCGGCGCGGAGGGTCGCGGGCAGGTGTGACGGTGCGGGTGGTCGTCGCACTCGTGTCGGCGATCACGCTGACCCTCACGGGCTACGCGTGGTCGGCCTACAGCAGGCTCGACGGCGGCATCGCCACCAGCGACGTGCTCAGCGGCAACCGCACGGCCGACGGCGCGACCGACATCCTGCTGGTGGGTATCGACAGCCGCACCGACAGCCATGGGAACCCGCTGCCGCAGGCGGAGCTGAACGCGCTCACCGCGGGACCCGACACGGGTACGAACGACACCGACACGCTCATCCTCGTGCGCATCCCTGCGAGCACGTCCGCGCCGGTCACGGCAATCTCGATCCCGCGCGACTCCTATGTGGAGATCCCGGGCTACGGCACCCACAAGATCAACTCGGCCTACGCGCGCGCGATGGCGAGCGCACAGAGCCGGCTGTCGGCCCAGGGGGTCACCGGCGCCGCGCTCGCCGTCCAGGAGGCCGACGCGGGCCGCAAGGAGCTGGTCCGGACCGTCGAGCAGCTGACCGGCGCGTCGATCGACCACTACGCGGAGCTCAACCTCGTCGGGTTCGCCGACATGACGCAGGCCGTCGGGGGTGTGCAGGTGTGTCTCGACGCACCCGCGCGCGACAGCTACTCCGGCATCGACCTGCCCGCGGGACCCCAGACGATCGCGGGCCCGCAGGCGCTCGCGTTCGTCCGACAGCGCCACGGGCTGCCGCGTGGCGACCTCGACCGCATCGTCCGCCAGCAGGCGTTCCTCGCCTCGCTCACCCACCAGGTGCTCTCGGCCGGCACGCTCGCCGACCCGGCCCGGCTGACGTCGCTCATCGACGCCGTCGACCGGTACATCGTGCTCGACCCCGGCTGGGACCTGCTGACCTTCGCCTCCGGTCTGCAGGGGCGCACCGGCGGCGACATCCAGTTCCGCACGATCCCGACGGGCAGCGTCGACCTGCGGACGCCCTCGGACGGGGACGCCGTGCAGGTGGACCCGTCGGCGGTGCGGGCGTTCGTCGCCGGGGTGGGCGCGCCGCCCCCGCCCGCCTCCTCGGCGTCGACGGGGAACGCGCTCGCCGACGCCGGTGCCACCGTCGACGTCGAGAACGGCACCTCCCGCAGCGGCCTGGGCGCCTCGGTCGCCCGTGAGGTCGCGTCGTCGGGCCTGCCGACGGGAACGGTCGGCAACAGCGCGGCGACGACGCACACGGTCGTGCGGGCCGGCCCGGGAGCCACCGCCGCGGCCGCCCAGGTGGCGACGCTGCTCGGCGGCGTTCCGGACGTCACCGACGACGCGCTGCCCACCGGGCACGTGGAGGTCGTCGTCGGGCAGGACTACCGCGGACCGACCGCGGCGGCCGCCGCGCAGGCCGCTGCCGGCGCGTCCGCGTCCGCGGCGCCCGGTGCGCCCCCCGCTCCGCCGCTGACCGCCGACGGGGTGCCCTGCGTGAACTGACGGCGTGACGCCGCGAGAGTGCCGCCACCGACAGCAGGAGGAGAGCGATGTCGACCATCTCGTACCTGGAGGCCGTCGTCGTCGGCGCCCTGCAGGGTGTCAGCGAGCTGTTCCCGGTCTCGAGCCTCGGGCACAGCGTCCTGGTCCCGGCGCTCGTGGGCGGCCGTTGGGCCACCGACCTGTCGGTCACCCGGCCCGGTTCGCCGTACCTCGCGGTACTGGTCGCGATGCACGTCGCGACGGCGCTGGCCCTCGTCGTGCACTACCGCCGCGACTGGGTGCGGATCGTCGGCGGCCTCTGGGAGTCGTTGCGCCGCAGGCGGATCACCTCACCGATCGCCCGGATCGGGGTGCTGCTCGTGCTGGGCACGATCCCCGTCGGCATCGCCGGACTGATCCTGGAGGCCCCGCTGCGCGACGTCCTGGGCAAGCCGATCCCGGCCGCGCTGTTCCTGGCGGTCAACGGGCTGGTGCTCTGGCTCGTCGAACGCGGCCGCCGCGCGGCCGCCGACGACTCGGCCGCCGCCCCGACACCGTCCGACGACGCGGCCGCGCCGCAAGGGGCCACCGTCGACTTCTCGGCGCAGCCGACGCTACCCATGCACGCGGTGGCGCCGGGCCGCGCCGGGGTGGCCACGGCCGTGTCGGCGGAGGACCGGTCCGACGCCCGGGTCTCGCGGCTGGGTTGGCGGGACGCCCTGGTGGTCGGTGGCGCGCAGAGCCTCGCGCTGCTGCCCGGCATCAGCCGCTCGGGCATCACGATGGTCGCGGCCCTGCGCCGCGGCCTGCGCCACGACGACGCCGCCCGCTTCGCGTTCCTGTTGGCGACGCCGGTCATCCTCGCGGCGGGCCTGCTCAAGATGCCGAGCCTGTTCACCGCGGCCGAGCGCCCCGTCCTCGGTCCCGCGCTGGTCGGCAGCCTGGTCGCGGGCGTCGCGGCGTACCTGTCGGCCCGGTTCCTCAGCCGCTGGTTCCACACCGGAACCCTGCGCCCGTTCGCGGTGTACTGCGTCGTCGCGGGCCTGGGCAGCCTGGCCTACCTGGGGCTGTTCGCCGGCTGACCGCCCGGCGGCGCGATCGCGACGTGCCACGGCGGGTCGGCCGGCGGCAGGTCCGCAGGCGGGCCGGCCGGCAGCCGCACGGTGAACCGGGTGCGCCCCGGCACGCTGTCCACGTGCACCGACCCGTTGTGGGCGGCGACGACCGCGTGCACGATCGCGAGCCCCAAACCGGTGCTGCCCGCCGCCCGCGAGCGGGACCGCTCACCGCGGGCGAATCGCTCGAAGATGTGCGGCAACAGCGCGGGTGGGATGCCCGGGCCGGAGTCGGTGACCGTGAGCACGGCGTCGCCGTCGCCGGGGTCGGTCGCGAGCCCGACGGTGACCTCGGTGCCCGGCGGGGTGTGGGTGCGGGCGTTGGCCAGCAGGTTAGCCAACACCTGGCTGAGCCGGGACGCGTCGCCGACGGTCGAGACGGGCTCGTCGGGCAGGGCGAGCCGCCAGGAGTGCTCGGGCCCGGTGGCGTGCGCGTCGCTGACCGCGTCGAGGACGAGTCGGGTCAGGTCGACGGGTGCGCGGTCCAGCGGCCGGCCCGCGTCGAGCCGGGCGAGCAGCAGCAGGTCCTCGACGAGCGTCGTCATCCGCTCGGCCTGCGAGGAGATGCGCACCAGCGAGTACTCGGCGTCGGGGCTGAGCGGGGAGCGCATCGTCAGCTCGGCGTAGCCGCGGATGGCGGCGAGCGGAGTGCGCAGCTCGTGGCTCGCGTCGGCGATGAACCGGCGCAGCCTCATCTCGCTGTCCTGGCGGGCCTCCAGGGCGCCGCCGACGTTGTCCAGCATCAGGTTCAGTGCCGCGCCCATCTTGCCGACCTCGGTCCGTGGGTCGATCTCCGGCACGCGCTCGACGATCTCGACCTCGCCGCGGTCCAGCCGCAGCGCGCTGATCGTCTCGGCGGTCTCGGCCACCCGTTCCAACTGCCGCAGCTCGCGGCGGACCAGGATCGCGCCGACGACGCCTGCGCCCGCGAGCGCGACACCGAGCACGATGACCTCGATGAGGATGAGCCCGTCGACGACCGACTCCGCGCGGGCCTGCGGCAGTCCGATGACGAGGAAGCCGCCGTCCGGGCTGGGGAAGGCCGAGAGCCGGTAGGTGCCGATCGAGAGCGACGCGCTCGTCGGCTGCGCCGTCGGGACCAGTGCTTCCAGCGCGGCGTAGTCCTTGGTGGCGACCGGCAGGGTCGTCCCGCCCTTGTCGGTCACGAGTGCCTCGACGACCCGCCCGGCGACGACGTGCGCGCCCAGCGTCCGCGGCTCCTGCGCGGGTCCGAGGAAGACGTCGTTGCGGTCGGGCGACGGGCCTGGTGGCGGGCCCTGGTCCTGGAACCGGGAGAAGCGCTGGCCCGCCGAGCGCAGGTCGTCGTCGAGCTGGCGGATCATGAACTGGCGCACGGCGATCGTCGTGGCCAGGCCGATGACGAGGAAGGCGGCGGTGAGCAGCACGAGCACCGTGGCGACCAGCCGCGCGCGCAGCGAGCGCGGGGCCGCGCGGGGGGTCATTCCCCGGACGAGGGCTTGAGCACGTAGCCCGCGCCACGGACGGTGTGGATCATCGGTGCCCGGCCGTTGTCGATCTTCTTGCGCAGGTAGGAGATGTAGAGCTCGACGACGTTGGACTGTCCGCCGAAGTCGTAGTGCCACACGCGGTCGAGGATCTGCGCCTTGCTGAGCACGCGGCGCGGGTTGCGCATCAGGAAGCGCAGCAGCTCGAACTCGGTGGCCGTGAGGTCGACCTCCACGTCGCCACGGCGGACCTCGTGGCTGTCCTCGTCGAGCGTCAGGTCGCCGACGGCCAGCTCCGAGCCCTGCCGCGCGGCGGTCATCCCGGAGCGGCGCAGCAGCCCCCGCAGCCGGGCGACCAGCTCCTCGAGGCTGAACGGCTTGGTCACGTAGTCGTCGCCGCCCGCGGTCAGGCCCGCGACCCGGTCCTCGACGGCGTCCTTCGCGGTGAGGAAGAGCACGGGGACGTCCGGGGTGTCGGCGCGCATGCGGCGCAGCACCTCCAGGCCGTCGAGGTCGGGGAGCATCACGTCGAGGACGACGGCGTCGGGGCGGAACTCGCGGGCCGCACGCACGGCCGAGGCCCCGTCGGCCTCGGTGCGGACGTCCCAGCCCTCGTAGCGCAACGCCATTCCCAGCAGGTCGGACAGCGTGGCCTCGTCGTCGACGACGAGCACCCGCACGGCACTGCCGTCGGCACGCTGCAGTCGGCCGGCGACCTGCTCGTTCACCCCGGTCATGCGGCCACGATCGCGCGCGCGACTGTGACGCTGCTGGGGGAAGTCTGTGGGTTCCCTGTGCGACCGTCGCCCGGTCCGTCAGCGGGCGCGCCAGTAGCCCGTCGCGTAGACGCGGCGGCGGTCGAGACGACGGTCGTCGAGCAGGTGCCGGCGCAGGTCGCGGACCGCGCCGGACTCGCCGGCGAGCCAGGCCTGGCCGTCGCCGTCGGGCAGGGTCGCGGCCCGGACCGCGCTGACGAGCGGCTCGCCCGGCGCCGCGTCGCCGCGGTGGACCCAGACGACCTCCGCGTTCGGCGGCAGCGCCTGTTCCTCGCCCGCGTCGGCGACCTCCAGGAAGGCGACGACCGGTCCGGCGAACCCGGCGAGCTCCTCCAGGACCGTCGCGACGGCCGGCAGTGCGCTCTCGTCGCCGATGACGAGGTGGAACCGTGCGGCCGGGTCGGGCTCCCAGCGGCCGCCGGGCTCGGAGACGCCGACCCAGTCGCCGGGTTCGGCGGCGCGCGCCCAGGCCGCGGCGGGACCGTGGCCCTCGTGCAGGACGAAGTCGACGTCGAGCTCGCCGGCGGCCGGGTCGAAGCGGCGCACCGTGTAGGTGCGGATCGTCGGCCGCGGCTCGCCCGGGGGCCAGACCGGCCCGCCCGTGCTCGCCCGCGGCACGGCCGGGCGGACCTGGCCCTCGACGGGGAAGAACATCTTGATCCGGCGGTCGGGGCCGTCGCCGGGGAAGCCCGCGAGCTCGTCGCCGCCGAGTGTCACGCGGATCATCCGCGGGGTGATCCGTGCGCTGCGCCGCACCTGCAGCAGCCGGGGTGCCGTCGTCGTCATCGCCGGACATTCTGCCGAGGGGTCTACGACGGGCGGTGTGCGAGGCCCGTCCAGACGAGGTCCATGAGGTACTCGGTCGCCTCGGCCGGCGACATCCGCGGACCCCCGTCGGCCGCCGACCCGCGCCAGAGCGCGAGGCGCTCGCACGCGCCGACGATGACGTGCGCCCATCCGGCCAGCCGCTGCGGCGCCGCGTCCGGGGCCTGGGCGGCGAGCATCCCGGCGATGAAGTCGGTCTGCTGGGCCCGGATCTCCTCCAGGGCGGCCGCGGCGGCCTGCGAGACCGACGCCTCCGAGTACAGCAGCGACCACGAGGGCTTCTGGGCGTCGAGGTACTCGAAGAAGGCCAGGGTGCCGCGGCGCAACATGTCCTCGGGGCCGTCGGCCGCCGCCGCGGCGGCGGAGGTGACGTCGAGCAGCTCGGTGCGCACCCGCGCGACACACGCGAGCAGCAGCCCCTCCTTGGAGCCGAAATGGCTGTACAACACGGGTTTGGTCACGCCCACGACCTCGGCCACCGCGTCCATCGAGGCGTTCTGGTACCCACGCAGGGAGAAGACCGACACGGCCGCGTCGAGGATCTGCCGCTCGCGCTCGGCGCGGGCGACGCGGCGCCGGGGCGTGCGGGTCTCCATGGCCGCCGACCCTACCGGTTCTAAGTTACCGGTGGTAAGTTACCGGCGGTAACAGCGAGGGAGGGTGCATGAGCGAGGGCAGCGCGGTGGCCGCGGGCGCGGTCGCCACCGTCGAGACCGTCATCGTCGGCAGCGGGTTCGCCGGGCTGGGCATCGCCGTCGAGCTCGACGCGGCCCGCCGTCGCGACTTCCTGATCCTGGAGAAGGGCGACACGCTCGGCGGCACCTGGCGCGACAACGAGTACCCGGGCTGCGCGTGCGACGTCGAGTCGCACCTCTACTCCTTCAGCTTCCGGCAGAACCCGGAGTGGACCCGCACCTTCGCGCGCCAGCCCGAGATCCGCGCCTACCTCGAGGACGTCGCCGACCACTACCGGCTGCGCGACCGCATCCGCTTCGGCGCGCACGTCACCGGCGCCGAGTGGGACGGGCAGGGCTGGGACGTGCGCCTGCTCGACGGGACGACGATCCGCGCGCGCTTCGTCGTCTTCGGCACCGGTGCGCTGCACGACCCGGCGATCCCCGACATCGAGGGTCTCGACCGCTTCGCCGGCACCGCCTTCCACTCCGCGCGGTGGGACCACTCGCACGACCTGCGGGGCAAGCGCGTCGCCGTCATCGGCACCGGCGCGAGCGCCATCCAGTTCGTGCCCGCCATCGCTCCCGACGTCGCGTCGCTGACCCTGTTCCAGCGCACGGCTCCCTGGGTGCTGCCCAAAGGCGACAAGCCGATCGACGAGGCCGCCCGCGCGCGCTACCGACGCTTCCCGTTCCTGCAGAAGCTCGCCCGCACCGGCATCTACTGGCGGCACGAGGCGCTCGTCGCCGGGTTCCTCCACCCGCGGCTGATGGGCGTCGTCGGCAGGCTCGGGCGCGCCTACCTGGACCGTTCCTTCGCGGCCGACCCCGACCTCAAGGCCAAGGTCACCCCCGACTTCACGATCGGCTGCAAGCGGATCCTGCTGTCCAACGACTACTACCCGGCGCTGCGCCGCGACAACGTCCACGTCGAGACGGCGGGCATCGAACGGGTCACCGAGACCGGCGTCGTCACCGCCGACGGGGTCGAGCACCCCGCCGACACGATCATCTTCGGGACCGGCTTCAGGGTGGCCGACGGCCTGAGCCGCATGACGGTCACCGGCCGCGACGGCGCCAAGCTGGGCGACGCCTGGCGCGGCGGGATGGAGGCCCTGCTCGGCACGACCGTCGCCGGGTTCCCGAACATGTTCCTGCTCACCGGCCCCAACACCGGGCTGGGCCACAGCTCGATGGTGCTGATGATCGAGTCGCAGATCCGCTACGTGCTCGACGCGATGGACACCCTCGACCGGCACCACGCCACGGCGATCGACACCGTTCGTGAGCGGCAGGACGAGTACAACGCCGCGATCCAGGCCAAGCTCGAGAAGGCCGTCTGGAGCCAGGGTGGCTGCGGCAGCTGGTACCTCGACGAGCACGGCCGCAACCGGACCCTCTGGCCCGGCGCGACGTTCACCTACCGCCGCCGCACCCGCCGCATCGACCCGGCCGACCACCTCCTCCTGTGAGTGCCGCTACTACCGTCGACGGCGTGCGTGCCTTCACCTACGCGATCCCCATGACGACGCGCTTCCGCGGCATCACCGTCCGGGAGGGGATGCTCGTCGAGGGGCCCGCGGGCTGGGGCGAGTTCTGCCCGTTCCCCGAGTACGACGACGCCGAGGCCGCCGCCTGGTTCGCCGCCGCGCACGAGGCGGCGCACGACGGCTGGCCCGAGCCGGTGCGCGAGCGCGTCCCCGTCAACTGCATCGTCCCGGCCGTCGGGCCGGAGCGGGCGCAGGAGATGGTGCGCGCCTCGGGCTGCGCGACCGCCAAGGTCAAGGTCGCCGACGAGCCCGGCTCGCTCGCCGCCGACCTCGAGCGCGTCGCCGCCGTCCGCGACGCCCTCGGCCCCGGCGGCGCCGTGCGGGTCGACGCCAACGCGCGCTGGGACGTCGACGAGGCCGTGGCCGCGATCCGGGCGCTGGACCGGGCGGCGGGCGGGCTGCAGTACGTCGAACAGCCGTGTCCGACGATCGAGGACCTCGCCGCGGTCCGGCGCCGGGTCGACGTGCGCATCGCCGCCGACGAGGCCATCCGCCGCGCCGACGACCCGTTGGCCGTCGACGTCACCGCGGCCGCCGACGTCGCGATCCTCAAGGTCGCGCCGCTCGGTGGGGTGCGCCGGGCGCTGGCCGTCGCCGAGGCGTGCGGCCTGCCGTGCGTGGTCTCCTCGGCGCTGGAGACGAGCGTCGGGCTGGCGGCCGAGATCGCGCTCGCCGCCGCGCTGCCGCAGCTGGACTTCGCCTGCGGGCTGGGGACGGTCGCGTTGCTGCGTGACGACGTCGTGGCCGACCCGCTCCGCCCGGTCGACGGGCACCTGCCGGTGCTGCGCCGGGCCCCGGAGCCGGTGCGCCGCACCGCCCTCGCCGCCGACGCGCGGCGCACGCAGTGGTGGGAGGCCCGGCTCGCCCGCGTGTCCGCGCTGGTCGCGGCCTGAGCGTCGACGCGCCGGCGACGCACCGGAGCGATGGCGGTGCGCGCAACCAGCCGGCCGCAACCTCACTGTCGGCCGGGCCGCTGGACGGAGCGGTGAGGTCGCGCAATCAGCCGGCCGCAACCTCACCGTTCGCGCAGCGGCCCGGGGGAGCGGTGAGGTTGCGCGCGGGTGCTCGGCCGGGGCCGGCAACCGCCGCGCTTCGGGGTTCACCCGAGCGGTCCGGCGGTCGTAGGCTCGCCGGTCATGTCCGTCGTGGTCGTCGGGGCGGGACTGTCCGGGATCGCCTGCGCCACCGAGCTGGTGGCGGCAGGGGTTCCGGTGCGCGTGCTCGACCGCGCGGACCACGTCGGCGGCCGGATGGCCACCTGCACCGTCGACGGCCGGGCGGTCGACACCGGCGCCGCGTACTTCACGGTCCGCGACCCCGAGTTCGCCCAGGTCGTCGGGCGGTGGCGCACGGCGGGCCTGGCCCGCCCGTGGACCGTCGAGCTCACCGTCCTCGGCGGCGTCCGGCCCGGTCGCTCACCGGGGCCGGTGCGCTGGGCCGCGCCGCGGGGGCTGCGCAGCCTGGTCGAACACCTCGCCCGTGACGTGCCGGTGGAGCTGGGCCGCACCGTGCGTCACGTCGGACCGGGCCCGACGGTCGACGGGCGGCCGGCCGACACCGTCGTCCTCGCGATGCCCGACCCGCAGGCGGCCCGCATCCTCGACCACGCGACGGAGGCCTACGCCGCGGTCCGCGGACGGCCGTGGCGGCCGGTGCTCACCGTCGTCGCGGGGTTCGCCGAGCGCACCTGGCCGCAGCTGCCGGCGGCGTTCGTCAACGGCCATCCCGTCGTGTCGCTCGTCGCCGACGACGGGAACCGCCGCGGCGACGCCGCCCCGGTGCTGGTCGCGCACTCGACCGCGGAGGTCGCCCGCCGCCACGAGTCCGATCCGGACGGTGGGATCCCCGAGGTCGTCGAGGCGGTGGGCGAGCTGCTGGACGTGCGGGGCGCACCGGTGTGGACCCGCGCGTACCGATGGCGCTCCGCCGCCCCGGAGCGCGACCGGGACGTGCCGTTCCTGCTGGGCCGCGACGGCGTCGCGCTCGCGGGCGACGGCTGGGGCAGCTCACGCATCGAGACGGCGTGGCGGTCGGGGACGTTGCTCGGCCGGGAGCTGGCCCGTCGACACGCGTCGCCGTAGCGTCGGGGCCATGGTGCACACAGCCGAGCCCGTCTCCCCGCTCGACCGGCCGTTCGGCGACGACCGGCCCGCTCGGCTCGCGGCCCTCGCGGCCGACCCCGCGGCGCAGGCGGTCCTCGACGAGCTGCACGCCGCGCTGCCCGCGGACCGGCTGCTGACGGACCCGGACACGATCGGCCCGTACGTCCACGACGAGGCCGAGTGGGCCGAGTACGGCACGCCGGCCGCGGTGGTCCGCCCCCGCAGCACCGACGAGGTGGCCGCGGTGGTGCGCAGCTGCGCGCGGCATCGCGTCGCCGTGGTGCCGCGCGGGGCGGGTACCGGGCTGTCGGGCGGCGCCAACGCCGTCGACGGCTGCATCGTGCTCAGCCTCGAGCGGATGAACGAGATCGTCGAGATCGACCCGGCGGAGCGGCTCGCGGTCGTGCAGCCCGGCGTCGTCAACGACCACCTGCGCGCCGCCGCGGCCCAGCAGAACCTCTGGTACCCGCCGGACCCCGCGAGCGCGCCCTGGTCGACGATCGGCGGCAACGTCGCCACCAACGCGGGCGGACTCTGCTGCGTGAAGTACGGCGTGACCCGTGACTACGTGCTGGCGCTCGAGGTCGTGACGGCCGCGGGCGAGGTCGTGCGGGTGGGGCGGCGCACTGCCAAGGGCGTCGTGGGCTACGACCTCGCGGGCCTGATGGTCGGGTCGGAGGGGACGCTGGGCGTCGTCACCGAGGTGACGGTCCGCTTGCGGCCGCTGCGCACGACCCCGCCGCGCACCGTCGTCGGCTTCTTCGACTCGCTGGCCGACACCGGCGCCGCGGTCGCGGCCGTCACCGCCGCGGGACTGCAGCCTGCGATCTTCGAGCTGATCGACCGGCACAGCCTGCAGGCGGTCAACGAGTGGCGCAACGCCGGTCTGCCCGAGAACGCCGCCGCGCTGCTGCTGGCCCAGACCGACCTGCCCGAGCCCGCCGCGACGGCCGAGGCCGAGGGCATCCTCGCCGCGTTCGAGGCGTGCGGGGCGAAGGACGCGGTGATCTCGACCGACGCCGTCGAGGCGGACGCGCTGTTCGAGGCCCGGCGGATGGTCTACCCGGCGCTGGAGCAGCGGGCCGACGCCGTCCTGACCGAGGACGTCTGCCTCCCGCGCGGCCGGCTCGCCGACATGCTCGCCGAGGTCCAGGACATCGGAGCCCGCCACGACACGTTCATCGCCAACGTCGCGCACGCCGGGGACGGCAACCTGCACCCGTTGATCATCGTCGAGCAGGGGGACGACGAGGCCCGACGGCGTGCCCAGGCCGCCTTCGAGGAGATCATCGACGCGGCCATCGCCCGAGGTGGGACGGTGTCCGGCGAGCACGGCGTCGGCCTGCTCAAGCGCGGTGGGATGCGCCGCGAGCAGTCGCCGCAGGTGCTGGCGATGCAGCGGGCCATCAAGGCCGCGCTCGACCCGTTGAGCATCCTCAATCCCGGGAAAGTCGTCGGATAGGCCTGGTTAGCGGGCCGCCGGGAGGGGCACGCTGAGGTATGGGCACCGCAGCCGACACCTCAGCGACCGCTGTCCGCACGTTCCGCGCCCCCGCCGGGGCCGGTGCGCCGGGGCTCACCGGGCTGCGGGGGGTCAGCGTCTCCGCCGAGCCGGCCGTCGTCACGGAGACGCAGCGGTACGACACCGACGACCTCCGCCTGGCGGCGGCAGGGATCCGGCTGGAGCTGGCGTCGGAGCCCGGCGCGGCGCAGTGGCGGCTGACGTTGCCCGGCGAGGACGACGTCATCCGGCTGCCCGCGACGCCGCCCGACGTCGAGGGTGCGGACCCGCACAAGCCGCCCGGCGAGCTCGACGAGCTCGTCCGTGGTGTGCGCCGGGACCGGCCGCTGCGCCCGGTCGCCCGCGTCCGCCGCGTCCGGACGACGACGCGGCTGCTCGCCTCCGGATCGCCGCGCGCCGCGCTCGACCGGGAGGAGGTGTCGGTGGCGACGCTCGGCGACTCGACGACCGTCGACACCTGGACGGAGTTCACCCTGTACCCGCCCGCGCGCGGCGGGGTGCTCGCCGCGGAGCTGGAGCGGCGGCTCGCCGACGTGGGGGCCGAGCCCGCGGAGCCGGCCGCGCAGGACCGGCTCGACGAGCTGCTCGCCCCTGCCCGGCCGCGCCGGGTGCGTCGCGGGAAGAAGGGCACCGCGGGTGCGGTGCTGGTCGACCACCTGGCGCGGCAGGTCGACACGCTCGCGACGCAGGACATCCGCGTCCGCCGCGACGAGGACGACGCGGTCCACCAGATGCGCATCGCCGCCCGCAGGCTCCGCAGTGCGCTGCAGGCCTACCGCCCGCTGTTCGACCGCACCCGGACCGACCCGCTCGTCGACGGGCTGCGCGAGCTCGGCCGCACCCTCGCGCCTGCCCGCGACGCCGAGGTGCTGCGCAAGCGGATCAGCGACGCGATCGACGAGCTCGACCCCGCTCTCGTGCTCGGCCCGGTGCAGGCCCAGGTCACCCGGCACTTCGCCCGCGTCGAGGCCGAGGCCCGTGCGGCGGTGCTGGCGGAGCTCGACGGGCCCGGGTACGCCGCAATGCGGACGGCGCTCGACGACCTGCTCGCCGATCCACCGCTCTCGGCGCGGGCGCGCAGGCCCGCGAAGAAGGAGCTGCCGAAGGTCGCGGCCCGCTCGGCCCGTCGCCTGGAGAAGGCGGTGGCGCACATGCGGGCCGATCCGGTCGACGAGGCCATCCACCGGGTCCGCAAGGACGCCAAGCGGCTGCGCTACGCGACGGAGGTCGCCCGGCCCGCCGTGCCCGGCAAGCAGGTCGCCCGGTTCGCCAAGGGGCTCAAGGGGATGCAGAAGGCGCTGGGGGAGCACCAGGACTCCGTCGTCGCGCGGACCGTGTTGCGCGAGCTGGGCGCGCAGGCCCACGCCGGCGGCGACAACGGTTTCACCTTCGGTCTGCTGTACGGCCGGGACCAGGCGGCGGCCACGCTCGTCGAGGCGCAGCTGCCCGGCCTGTGGGACACCGCGTGGAAGAAGAAGGCACGCCGCTGGCTGCGCTGACCGCGCGGTCGCCGGGCACGGCACAATCGCGCCCGTGAGCGAGCCCCGCGACCCCGTCGCCGATCTGCGCCGCATCGCGTTCCTGCTGGAACGCGCGCACGAGTCGACGTACCGCGTGCGCGCGTTCCGCGGCGCGGCCTCCGTACTGCGCCGCAGGTCCGTCGAGGAGCTGGCCCGGCTCGCGGAGTCGGGCGAGCTCGTCCGGCTGCGCGGCGTCGGTGACGTGACCGCGCGCTGCGTCGAGGAGTCGCTCGCGGGGGAGGAACCGGTCTACCTGCGGCGGCTGCGCGCGACCGAGGACACTCCGCTCGACGAGGCGGCGATGACCTTGCGCGAGGCCCTGCGCGGCGACTGCCACTCCCACACCGACGCCTCCGACGGCGGCTCGCCGCTGGCCGAGATGGTGGAGACGGCGATCGACCTCGGCCACGACTACCTCGTGATCACCGACCACTCGCCGCGGCTCACCGTCGCCAACGGGCTGTCCGCCGCCCGGCTGCGGGCCCAGCTCGACCAGATCGCCGAGCTGAACGCCGGCCTCGACGGCCGCTTCCGGGTGCTCACCGGCATCGAGGTCGACATCCTCGAGGACGGCGCCCTCGATCAGGAGGCCGATCTGCTGGAGCGGCTGGACGTCGTCGTCGCCAGCGTCCACTCCAAGCTGCGGATGGCGAAGCCGGAGATGACCGCCCGGATGCTCGCGGCCGTCGCCAACCCGCTCGTCGACGTGCTGGGCCACTGCACCGGCCGGATGGTCACGGGCCGGCGCAAGCGTCCGGAGTCGGAGTTCGACGCGCCCGAGGTGTTCGCGGCGTGCGCGGAGCACGGTGTCGCCGTCGAGATCAACTCCCGCCCCGAGCGGCTCGACCCGCCGAAGCGGCTGCTGCGGCTGGCCGTCGAGGCCGGCTGCGAGTTCACGATCGACACCGACGCGCACGCGCCCGGCCAGCTGGACTGGCTCGACAACGGCGTCACCCGGGCGGTGGCGTGCGGCGTGGACCCGGCGCGGATCCGCAACACCTGGACGGCCGACGACCTGGTGGCCGCCCGCTCCTGACGACCCGCCGTCACTCCGCGGTGGCTCAGCTGCTGCGGAGCTTCGCGTCGCCCAGCAGGGAGAACACGCGGATCCGAACTGTCGGCGTGCCGGGGACGCGCGGGACCGGGGGCAGGTCGACCCGGCGGTCACCGAGCAGCGTGAAGCCGACCAGCTCGGCCTCGACCCCCTCGGGCACGACGATGTCGGTGTCGCCGATGATCGACCACACGTCCACCGTCACCGGCTCCGAACCCTGCTCGGTGACGACGGCGCCGCGCAGGTCGAGCTCGACGTCCCCGATGAGCAGGACGGCGGTCGTCTTGCGCCGCAACGCCCACCGGCCACGGCGGCGGATGTCGCCGATGACGCTGACGAGCGTCGACCGGGCGGGCGAGGCCGACCCGACGACCGGTGCCGGGGGCAGGTCGGCGACGACGGCGTCGAGGTCGCCGGGGTTCTGGGCCTTCCACACCAGCGCGGCGCGGTCGGTGAACTCGTCGAGGGTCAGTCTGCCCTCCCCCACGGCCCGTTCGAGCTGCGCCTGCGTGCTGCGGCGCTGAGGGTCGAGGGACTCGGGAGGTGTCGGCTCGGGAGGCTGCGCGACCGTCATGGTCGTCACCCTAGACCCGGAGATGTCCGGTTTGCCCGGAGACGATCATGAGGCGGAAGGTGCGAGTTCGAAGTCCGCGAAGTCGAATCCGGGGGAGACGACGCAGCTGACGAGCGCGGGTTCGGCTCCGAGCAGCCGCGCGGTCTGCCACACGCCCGGCGGGATCTCACGCTGTGGGAGCGTGCCCGCGGCGGTGCCGGGCGGGCCGAGCACCGTCTCGACCGGCGCACCGGGGCCCGGCCCGTCCCCACCCGTCGCGAGCCCGACGGGTGAGCCCGAGTGCCAGCACCACAGCTCGGTCGAGCGCACCCGGTGCCAGGCCGAGACGTCGTCGAGCAGGTAGAGGATCGCGGTGGCCGAGGGCCGCGGACCGTGCGGCGTGGACGTCGTCGTCGGTGCGGTCCAGGTCCTGCGGTACCAGCCGCCCTCCGGGTGCGGGGCCAGGCCGAGCAGGGTGGCGAGCGCGGGAGCGGACACGACGTCAGTCTCGCGCACACGGTTACCCAACGTCGCCGAACGCCGCAAGCCGAGGTGGGAGTCCCCACGATCGAGGGCACACGAACGAGCGACAAGGTTCGATGGTGTTCACGATCTGCGGTGGAATGAGGTGGTCAACGGGACGGGAGGTGCATGTGGTGACGACGTCGCTTTCGTCGGGATCGTCGCCGCATCCGTGCCGGACCACCCGGGACCCCACGAACTCGTGAGCGGCGGCGGGCGAAAGGAATCTGGGGCCGCCCGCCGCCGCTCACGGCCCTCTCCCCGCGCCTCCGGCGCGGCGAGGACCGTCGTCGCACCGCCCGGCGTGTCGACGCGCAGCCGGCACGCGGCTCAGCGCGCCGCGGCCGGCTCCGCGCTCAGTGCGCCGCGGCCAGCTCCGCGGCCGTCGGCGGGTCGGCGCCCCGCCGGGAACAGGTGATCGCCGCGGCCCGGACGGCGCCGTCGAGCACCTCGTGCAGCACGTCGGGACCGATGGCGCGCAACGCCGGTCGGGCGTCGACTCCGAGCAGGCCCGCGTCGTGCAGCCCGGCCAGCAGCGCGGCGGAGAACGTGTCGCCCGCACCCACCGTGTCGACCACGTGCACCGGCCGCCCCGGCAGCCGCGTCCGCAGGCCGCCTGCGGTGGCGGCGAGGACTCCGTCGGCACCGAGCGTCACGGCGACCAGGGCCGCGCCGCGCGCGACCCAGTCGTCGAGCACGTCCGCGGGGGACATGCCCGGCAGCAGCCACTCCAGGTCCTCGGAGCTGACCTTGACGACGTCGACGAGCCCGACGAGCTCGTGCACCCCCGCGAGGACGTCCTCGCGGTCGCCCATGAGCAGCGGCCGGCAGTTCGGGTCGTAGCTGACCGTCGCCCGGGCGGCCGCCCGGCGCACGAGGTCGCGCAGCACCGCCGCGCCGGGCGGTGTCGTCGTCGCGAGCGAGCCGGTGTGCACCGCGACGACCGGCCCGTCGAGCGCGCCCGCGAGCTCGGCGGCCGTCCACTGCCAGTCGGCAGTCCCGGCGACGCGGAAGTCGTAGCTCGCGACGCCCTGCTCGTCGACCTCCACCAGCGCCATCGACGAGGGCTCCGCCGCCGCTACGACGTGTGAGAGGTCGACGCCGTTGCGCGCGAGGTGGGCGCGCAGCCGGCGCCCGAGCGGGTCGTCGGCCAGCCGGGCGAGCATCCGGACGGGGACACCGAGGCGCGCCAGACCGACGGCGGTGTTCGCGGGGCTGCCGCCCGGGACGAGCTCGTGGTAGCCGTCGACGGGTGCCGGGACGATGTCGACCAGCGCCTCGCCCGCGACGGCCACGATGCCGGCGCGCGCCGTGGTCACCGGATCAGTCCTGGTCGGCCCGCTCGACGGTCTCGTCGGACTCGCCGCCCGCGTCGGCCGCGGCGCCGTCGGTGTCGGGGGAACCGGTGGCTCCCGTGGCCTCGGCGCCCTTGGCGTCGGCCTCGGGCTCCTCGGCCGCGAGCCGCTCGAGGTTGGCCAGCACACCGTCGTAGATCTCGCCGAGGGCCTTCGGGGCGAAGCGCCGTTCGAAGAAGCCACCGATGCCGCCCGCGCCCTGCCACGTCGAGGTGACCGTGACCGTGCAGGTGACCGGCGGGCCGGGGGTGACCTTCCACGTCGTGACCATCGTCGAGTTGCGGTCGGTCTCGACGATCTTGTCGTGCATCGGGAGCGAGACGTCGACGACGACCTCGCGCACACGCTTGCTCGTCGCCTGCAGCGTCCAGCCCGCGACCGTGCCCTCGCCCACGGTGCCGCTGTGCAGCACGTAGTCGCGGAAGTGGTCGGTGAGGATCCGCGGGCGGACCGTCTCGTAGTCGGCGAGCATGCGCCGGATCCGGAAGGCGGGGGCGGAGATCGAGCGTGTCGCGCTGGCGGTGACGTCGGCCATGCGCGACATCCTGCCGCTCCCGGCCGGGTGGACGCACAGCGGATCACCGCGCACGTGATAGGGATGCCCGATGCGCGGCGGCCGGATCCCGGTGCTCGTCCTCGCCGGGTTCCTCGGCGCGGGCAAGACGACGCTGCTCAACCATCTCCTCGCGCACAGCGCCGACGTGCGGATCGGCGTGGTCGTCAACGACTTCGGCAGTATCGGCGTCGACGCGATGCTCGTCGGCGGCCAGGCCGACGGGGTCGTCCCGCTGGGCAACGGCTGCCTGTGTTGCGCCGTCGGGGAGGAGGGTGTCGGGCCGCTGCTGGAGAAGCTCGCGGGCCCCTCGTCGGAGGTCGACGTGATCGTCATCGAGGCGAGCGGCATCGCCGAGCCGGGTGCACTCGTCCAGCTGGTGCTCACGGCGGGCACCCCGCGCACGACGTTCGGCGGGCTCGTCGAGGTGGTCGACGCCGTCGAGTTCGAGGCGACCCGCACCCGGCACCCGCAGATCGACGGCCACGTCGGCCTGGCCGACCTCGTCGTACTGAACAAGGCCGACCGCGTCGACCCGGCGAAGCTGTGGCGGGTGCGGCGGCTGTGCCGGGAGGTCAACGCGCGGGCGCCGATCGTCCCGGCGAGCCACGGGGTCGTCGACCCCGGCCTGCTCTACGACATCCACACGGTCCCGGGCCGCCAGCTGATGCTCGCCGGCGACGCCGCCGACGGCCACGACGGCCACCTGCACACGGCCTACGAGTCCGTGGAGTTCGTCAGCGACCGCCCGATCGACCCGCGGCTGCTCGTCGAGCTGCTCGACCGCCGCCCCGCGGGCACCTACCGGGTCAAGGGCTTCGTCGACTTCGGTGTGCCCGGGCACCGGCAGCGGTTCGGGCTGCACGCCGTCGGCCGTTACCTGCGGTTCGACCGCACGCCGTGGCCCCGCGACGTCCCCCGGCGCACCGGGCTGGAGTTCATCGGTTCCGGCGTCGACGCCGACGCCCTGCACACCGCGCTGCGGGCCTGCGAACGCGACGAACCCGCCGGGTCCGACGACATGCTCGCTGTGCTGAGGTACACCTTCCAGAGGTGAGCCCGCGTCCGATACCCGGGAGTAACCTGCGGGCATGGTCCGTGAGTGGGCCCGGTTGCGGGCGTGGCGTCTGGCGTTGCGTGTCGTGTTCGGACTTCCGCGTCCGCTCAAGCGCCTGGTCGCGGGCCCGCCGGTGTGCATCGACGACCAGCAGCTCGACCTCGACCTGCAGCTGCTGAACCGGGTCGGCGAGCTGCTGTCGTCGGAGAACGAGGACCATCTCGGCGAGGCCGCCCTCGCCGAGCAGCGCCGCCAGGCCGACTTCGCGGCCGAGATCGTCGCCGTCGGTGCGCCCGACGACATCGAGACTCGCGACCTCGTGCTCCCGGGCGGCGACGGCACGATCGCCGCGCGGCTGTACGTGCCGCCCGCGGTGCCCGCGACGTCGGGGATGATCGTCTACTACCACGGCGGCGGGTTCGTCCTCGGCAGCCTGGACTCGACCGATCCGCTGTGCCGGCTGCTCGCCGCGCAGTCGCAGCTGCGGCTGCTGTCCGTCGACTACCGGCTCGCCCCCGAGCACCCCTATCCGGCCGCGCTCGACGACGCGATCGCCGCGTTCGACCACGTCGCGACGCACGCCGCGGACTTCGGCGCCGACCCCGACCTGCTCGCCGTCGGCGGCGACAGCGCGGGGGCCAACCTGGCGCTGGTCGTCGCCCACGAGCAGGCGCGGGCCGGGCGCCCCGTGCCGTCGTTCGTGGTCGCGCTCTACCCGGCGACCGACGCCGAGCGCTCCGGCGGTTCGCGCGAGCTGTTCGGCAGCGGATTCGGGCTGACGGCCGAGTACCTCATGGAGCTGGAGCGGGCCTACCTTCCCGAGGGCATCCCCGACGACGACGCCCGCGGCGCGATCCTGCGCGCCGACGATCTCGACGTCATGCCGCCGGTCTACCTCGCGACGGCCGGCTTCGACCCGCTGCGCGACGAGGGGGAGGAGCTCGCCGAGCGGCTGCGCGAGGCCGGCGTACCCACTCTGGCCAGGCGGTTCTCCGGGCTCGTCCACGGATACGCGAGCTTCACCGCGGTGAGCGCCGCCGCCCGGGACGCGACGCTCGACGCCGCCAGCGCGGTCCGCGCGGGGCTGTCGCTGGCCGTTCGTGAGGGCGGCCGCGACGGCGTTCCCACCGTCGTGCAGCGCATCACCCGGGCGGTGGGCTAACACCCGGCCGCCGCCCGCGATAGCGGGGTGGACACTCGACAAGCTGCATGCGGAACGGACGAGCACGATGGAACGACCCGGGGCCCCCGCCCGGACGCACGACGACGCACCGACGACCCCGAACGCGGCGCTCCCCACGCTCGTCCGGACCCGGCGCGGATTCGTCGTGTTCGATCCGCGGATCGTCGAGGGGACCCGCTGGTCGATCGACGACCACGGCACGCTCGTCGACGACCGGGTGCCCGCCGGCGGCACACTCGCGCTGATGGGTGCCGCGGGGCTCGTCGCCGCCGTCGCGGTCGGGGACGGGTGGTGGAGGCTGGCGTCGTTCGTGGGCGGGGTGCTGGCCGGGGCGGTGCTGGCCGCGCTGCTGCTGTGGCTGCTGCACGTGGTCGCGGGCCCGGAGCGGCGTTACCGCGCGCTCACCGGCTCGCGTGTCTACAGCCGGACCGTCACCGACACCACCGACCCCGACACGTGGCGGCTCTGCGTGCTCGCCGCGAGTGTCGCCGAGAGCCGCGCGTTCCGGTCCGGGCTCGTCGATCCCGAGCGCTGCCTCGGTGCGCTGCTGTGGGCAGCCGTGGGTCCGGAACCCAGGATCGACCCTCGCGCCGCCCGCGACCTCCTGTCCGAGCTGGCCGAGATCGCCGGCGAGCTCGACCTCGTCGGCGTCCCGGCCGCGCCGGCGGGCGACGTCACGTGGGCCGTGGAGACGGCGGTCACCGACGCCGATCGGGCGGTGGCGCTGCGGAGCCGGGCCGACCTGCTGACCGCGCGGCTGCGCTGCGCCTGAGCGCGCAGACCCGGTCGGGGGACGTTGCGCGCGAATGGCGGAGATCGTCACGGAGCGAGGATTTCGGCCTCGCCGGTGCCCGGGGCGGGCGCTACGGTCCTCCCCGACGGCCGGCGCATGCCGGCAACCTCCGAGCGGTAAAGGAGCCTCATCCGATGATCTTCATCGCGCTCAAGGCGAAGATCCGCCCCGAGAAGCGTGACGAGTGGCTCGCCGGGATCAAGCAGTACACGGCCGACGTCAACGCCGAGCCGGGCTGCATCTCCTTCGAGTACTTCGAGAGCACCGAGCACCCGAACCAGTTCGCGATCATCGAGTCGTTCGTGGACTCCGACGCGGGGTCGGCCCACGTCGGGATGGACCACGTCAAGAAGTTCTTCGAGTGGATGCCCTACATGGTCGCCGAGCGTCCGAAGATCATCTACCAGGAGCTCGAGGGCTGGAACGACATGGCCGAGGTCACCCCGGCCGAGTGACGCCGCCGGCGGGGTCCGCCGCACCCGGAGCGATCCGGGGCGCTGGCCCCGCCGACCGGATGGCGCGCCGGCCGGACGGTCATAGCCGGCATCTATGATCGCGCCGTGCCCGGCGACGTGCTCATCCGGCAGCTCGAGTACCTCGTCGCCCTCGGGCGCGAGCGGCACTTCGGCCGCGCGGCGGCCGCGTGCCACGTCAGCCAGCCGACGCTGTCGGCCGCGATCCGCAAGCTCGAGTCCGAGCTCGACGCGGTGATTGTCCTGCGCGGCAGGCGGTTCGAAGGCTTCACCGACGAGGGCGAGCGGGTGCTCGGCTGGGCGCACCGCATCCTCGCCGAGCGCGACGCCCTCTACACCGACCTCGACCGGATGCGCGGGGGACTCACCGCGACCGCCCGGATCGGCGCGATCCCGACCGCGATCCCGGCGACGCCGCTGATCACCGACCTGTTCGGCAGGCGCAACCCGCTCGCGCGGGTGCGGATCGAGGCCTTGCCGTCGCGCGAGATCAGCAGGCGCCTGACCGAGTTCGAGCTCGACGCGGGCGTCACCTACCTCGACGACGAGACGCCGCCCGGCACCCGGCGCGTCGAGCTCTACCGCGAGCGCTACCTGCTCCTGCTGCGCGAGGACGACCCGCAGGCGGAGAACGACGTCGTGACGTGGGAGGCCGCCGCACAGCTGCGGCTGTGCGCGCTGCCGCCGTCGATGCGCAACCGCCGCATCCTCGACGCGACCATGGCCGCCGTGGGCGAGCGGCTCGCCCCCGTCGTCGAGGCCGACAGCGTCGACGGGCTCTACGCGCACGTCGCGGCGCGACGGCTGGCCAGCATCGTCGCGCACACGTGGCTGCACGCGTTCGGTGTCCCGGCGGGGATGTGCGCGCGGCCGTTGGCCGAGATCCGCCCGCGGCCCGTCGTGGGGCTGATCGTGCCCGACCGGGTGCCCGCGTCGATCGTCGCCGAGGCGCTGGTCGACGTCGTCACCGGTGCCGACATCGGCCGCCGGCTGGAGGAGGCGGTCCCGTAGGGCTCCCGAAGGGGCGCAACGCGTCAGCCGCGCAGGGAGTCCTCCGCGCGCCGGACCCACGCGGCGAGGTCGTCGTCGTCCGCGACGGCCTCCGGTGCGACGACGACGAACGCCGCCACGGTCCGCCGCCCCATGCGCAGCGGCTGCACGTGCGGCTCGGCGAGCGCCGCGTCGCGACCCGCGCGCCCGACACGGACCATCAGCCCACCGGTGGTGGCCCCGCAGCACATCCGGCCGTCGACGACGAAGGACCGGCCGCCCACCATCGGCTTCTCGACGACGTCCGTGCGCCCGGCGAACAGGGCTCGCAGCCGGTCGAGCAGCAGGACGTCCACCGGGGCAGCAGACCGGGACCGCGCGCGTCCGTCAAGCGATCCGGGTCACCGCCGCGCCCGGAACACCTGTCGGCGCGCCGCTGCTGACCGGAGGAGACACCGAATCCGGAGAGAGGCATCTCATGGCTGCGAAGGTCTGGTTCATCACCGGCGCGTCCCGCGGCTTCGGCCGCGAGTGGGCGATCGCCGCGCTGGAGCGGGGCGACTCGGTGGCCGCGACCGCGCGCGACGTCGCCACGCTCGACGATCTCGCCACGAAGTACGGCGACCGGCTGTTCCCGATCACCCTCGACGTCACCGACCGCGACGCCGCCTTCGCCGCGGTCGCCGCCGCGCACGAGCGGTTCGGCCGGCTCGACGTCGTCGTCAACAACGCGGGCTACGGGCACTTCGGCTTCGTGGAGGAGCTCACCGAGGCCGAGGTCCGCGCCCAGCTCGAGACCAACCTGTTCGGCGCGCTCTGGGTCACCCAGGCGGCACTGCCGTTCCTGCGCGAGCAGGGGTCGGGCCACATTCTGCAGGTCTCGTCGATCGGCGGGATCAGCGCGTTCCCGCTGGTCGGGGCCTACCATGCGTCGAAGTGGGCGCTGGAGGGGCTCAGCCAGTCGCTGGCGCAGGAGGTCGCGCCGTTCGGCATCCACGTCACGCTGATCGAGCCGGGTGGCTTCGCCACCGACTGGTCCGGCCCGTCGTCCCGGCACTCGGAGGCCCACCCGGCCTATGCGGCGCTCCACGAGGAGGTCGCCGCGGCCCGGCGGGCACGCCTCGGCACCCCCGGTGACCCGAAGGCCAGTGCCGCGGCGCTCCTCAAGGTCGTCGACGCCGAGCAGCCGCCGCTGCGTGTGTTCTTCGGCGAGTCGCCGCTGGGCGTCGCGGAGAAGGACTACGAGTCGCGGCTCGCGACGTGGCGGGAGTGGCAGCCCGTCGCGATCGAGGCCCAGGGCTGACCGTGCGTGGCGATGGTCGCCATGGCGACCATCGCCACTCGCGAGGTCCGGCGGCAGCGTGCCGGCCGCCACCTCGGGGACGCTGTCAGCTCACCGCGCCCGATGCAGGCTTCTGCTCGAGCGCGAGCGCTTCCACGTTGCGGATCGCGAGGTCGAGCGCCAGCGCCATCGGCTGGGCGCTGCGCCGGGCCTGTGAGAGCAGGTATCCGCCCTGGTAGGCGGCCAGGATGCCGGTGGCCAGGGTGGCGGCGTCGGCGGTGCGGTCGATCTCGCCGCGTTCCTGCATCCGGGAGATCCCGGCGGTGAGGTACGACTCCCAGCTCTGGAACGCCGCGTTGATCAGGATCCGGGCCGGTTCGGACCGGTCCGACAGCTCGGTGGCGAGGGAGCCGATCGCGCAGCCGTTCGCGCCGTGCCGTTCGTCGACGAACCGGACGATCGCGTCGCGCCAGCGCCGCAGGCCCTGCAGCGAGCTGAGTTGTTCGAGGTGGGGCTCCTGAACCTGCATCACCCGTGCGGTCTGCATCTTGATCACCGCGGTGACGAGGGCGTCCTTGTCGTCGAAGTAGTGGTAGAGCTGTGACTTGCTGGTGCCGGAGGCCTCGACGACCTGGTCCATGGTCGTGCCGGCCACACCGTTGGCGTGCATGAGGTCGGCCGCGGCCCGGACGATGCGGTCGCGCGTGAGGGCACCGCGGGCGGTCAGACGCCGCAGGGGAGGCTCGGCCCCGGCACTCGTCGCTCCGGCACTCGTCACGGACTCGATCCTAGCGTGAGGACTTGATCGTGAACTCCGCTCGCGCACTACGGACTGATCAGTCTAGAGCGGCTCGGCTCAGAACGCGACCGCGGCTGCTCGCCGTCGCAGGGCGCATATCGGCCGGGTCGGCCCGGACGGCGTTCCGACCCCGGTGATCGGGTCCGGCGGCACGTGTGCGCGGCTCGGTGGGGCCGCCGCCCGCCCGATGCGAGGCACCCGTCGAAATAGACCAGCTGGTACGGGTTGGCTAACATCCGTGCGTGTCGAGGGAGGAACCTGAGGGGCGACCCCTGGAGGAGGCTCGCCGCTCCGCAGCGTCGCGCGTCCGAATCGTCCGGGCCGCGTCGGAGGTCGTCTCCCGGCTCGGGGTCGCGGGGATGAGCGTCGAGCGGGTCTGCGCCGCATCGGGTGTCAGCCGGTCGCAGGTGTATCGCTGCTTCCCGGCCGAGGACGCGTTGGTCTCCGCCGTCGTGGACCTCCACGTCGCCGCCGTGCTCGGTCGGCAACGCTCGCTGCTGCTGAACGTGGCGTCCCTGGCGGACCTGTATGCCTGGGCCGAGGACATGGTCGAGCTGGGCGGCGCGCGCAGGTGCGAGAGCGGGCTCCTGCTCGGCTCTTTGGTGACCCAGCTGGCGGACCGGTCCGACGGCCTGCGGGCCGCGCTCGACGCTGCGTTCCGCACCTGGCAGTCGTACCTGGCTGCGGGGCTGCACCGGCTGCAGGAGCACGGTGAGCTCGACGGCGGCGCCGATCCGTGCGAGCTCGCCGCCGGCATCGTCGCGGCGCTCCAGGGTGGTCTGATCCTCGCCCAGGCCGTGCGGGGCGCGGAGCCGCTGCAGGCGGCCCTCGATCTCGCGCTCGGCAGCCTCCCCCGCGCCGCCCCGCCGGCGGCGGGACGTGCCCCGGGCGCAGCCGGCGCCCCTCGGTCCCGGGACCGGGGACGGTCGCTGTCGACGGGGCGGCGACGAACCGGGATCCGTGAGCAGCCGGGCCGCCACCGGTGAGGACGGTGAGGGGGATGCCGAGCCCGGGAGGACCCGGTACCGGATCCGGTCGGGCGTCCCGGGTGTCCCGGGCGGCCCGCGGTTCGCGGGCGGCGGTGGACGGTCAGGTCGGGTGGTCCGGGTGGTCCGGGTAGTACTGGGGGGCCTCGCCGCGGTTGTACATGCTGAAGTAGCGGACGATCCGGATCCGGCGGATGCGCGGGTTGCCGGGGAACACTGCCGCCGATTCGAAATCCGCGGCGGCGGCCTGGTCGCGCCACACGGTCCGGACGAGGAGCATCCCGGGGTTCTCCACGTGTTCGTAGACGTCCCAGGAGGTGAGCCCGTCCGCCTCCAGGTCGAGACCGAGCCGCGAGGCGATCTCGCCCGCGTCGGGCGTGGTGGGCGGACAGCTCGGCTCCATCGGGCCGACGAGCACGACGGTGTTCCCGGCGCCCGCGGTGGTCTCGTCGAACCGCTGCTCGCGGAGCACCCCGCTGTCGGGTGTCCCGGTGTCGCGGGTGAGCTCGCCGGTCCGGACGGTGTAGTCGACGAAGATCTCGTTGCGACCCCGTGCCTGGGCCAGCTGGTGGTTCGGGTGCGTCCGCCACCTGACGAGCGCCTTCTCGTCCTCCCATGTGGAGAGCGACAGCACCCAGCCCGGCCGGATCACGCTCCGGTGGAGGTCGTGGTCGACGAGGCCGGGGTTCTCGCGCAGATCGCCGTCGAGCAGCCTCGCCAGCTCCGCGTACGCGTCCCGACGGTCGGGCCGCGAATGGGCCTCGAACAGCACCGCGAACATGTCCCTCCTGGTGGGGAAGCTCTCGCCCGGGCCTCGGCGTCCGGGAACGTGTGCTCGTTCAGGTGCGCCCACCCGCGTGCGCGACGCCCTCCGAACCGGAGCAGACTAGACCATATAGTCTAGAACGCCTGCACGCTGGCGTGACCATCCGAGCATCTCGGACCCGATGCGCCGCAGCACAACGCAACATCGGACTCCCGGTGAAGTGGTGACGGCCGTCCGAGACGCCACGACCGGTCGATCGCCGCCGACCGAACCGGGACCCTTTTGTGGGCCATCTGGTCCACTGAAGCCGTCCCTTCGGAGCGGGGACTCCTGGCAGGGGCCGTGCAAGGTGGGCGGGGTCGGGCGATGCGGAGCCCTGTGTCGGGTCGTTCGTCCCGGTGTGTGATGAGACGCTGTCAGCCTCGTTTCAGCAGGTGAGAGCGGTATTGCTCGGCCGGGGGAGGCTCGTACCGTTGACGGGAGGATGTGCGGGTGTCACGATTCGCGCCACACGAGGCCCAGGCCGTGGGGTGTCAGCCGAGCACTTCAGTGCTGGACGCTATGGTCCAGTACGCGGTCGGCTCATCGTCACCTGAGGCCCTCATCCGGATGGAAGATCGACAGGAGCAGCGGGGAGCGACGAGGAGTCCGTGGGGCCACGGGCCTCGCACGGCCGGGTTCACCCGGACGCCTCGGCTCCGTGGCCCCGCTGCCGTCGCCGTGAGAGTCCGGGCACCGAGGCGAGCCCAGAGGAGAAGCATTCGTGGCAGATGACCGACTGGCCGGGCTCACCGAGGCGGGCGTCTCGATCTGGCTCGACGACCTCACCCGTGCCCACCTCGTCGACGGCCACCTCCGTCGGCTCGTCGACGACAGCCACGTCGTCGGTGTGACCACCAACCCGACCATCCTCGCGGCCTCGCTGGCCCGTCCGGAGCCGTACGCCCCGGAGATCCGGGAACTCGCGCGCGCCGGGGTGACGGTCGGCGACGCGGTTCGACAGCTGGTGGTCGCGGACGTCCAGCAGGCCTGCGATCTCTTCCGCGAGATCTGGGAGGCCACCGCCGGGGTGGACGGGCGCGTCTCGCTGGAGGTCGACCCCGCACTGGCCAGCAACCGTGAGGCGACGGTCGTCGACGCCGTGAGCCTCGTGCGAGCGGTCGGCCGCCCGAACCTGTCGGTGAAGATCCCCGCGACCAGGGCCAGCCTCCCGGCCATCACCGACGCACTCGCACTCGGGGTCGACGTCAATGTCACGCTGATCTTCTCGGTGGCGCGGTACCGGGCGGTCATGGCCGCCTACCTGGCCGGACTCGAGCGAGCGCTCGACCACGGCACGTCGCTGTCGGGAATCCACTCGGTTGCGAGCTTCTTCGTCTCCCGGGTCGACGTCGAGGTCGACGAGCGCCTCGACAAGATCGGGTCGGACGACGCGCTCGCGCTACGGGGCATGGCCGGTGTCGCGAACTCGCGACTGGCGTACCAGGCGTTCCGCGAGACGTTCACCGGCCCGCGCTGGGAGCGCCTGGAGGCCGCGGGAGCTCGCGTGCAGCGACCACTGTGGGCCTCGACGGGGGTGAAGAACCCTGCCTACCCCGACACGATGTACGTCAGCGAGCTCGCCCTGCCCGGGACGGTGAACACGATGCCCGAGGCGACGCTGCGGGCCTTCGCCGACCACGGCGTGGTGCGCGGCCCGGACGATCGGCAGAGCGCGGCCGGTGACGCGGCGCAGGCCCAGGAGGTCATCGACGCGGTGGCCGCCGCGGGCGTCGATCTCGCCGAGGTCCTGACGTTCCTGGAACGCGACGGTGTCGATCGGTTCGCGCACTCGTGGGCCGAACTGCACGACACCGTCGGGCGAGCCCTCGCGGAAGCGACGAGACAGCGGTTCACCCGGCCGCCGACGCCCACGGCGTCGACCACCCGCACGACCCGAGATTCAGAGGAGTTGAGCACATGACCGCCACCCAGGACGGGACACAGGAGGTCTCGTCGTCGAGCCAGCCGTCCCTGCATCAGCACGGCGGGGGAGAGATCCAGAAGTTCGGCACCGTCAAGCAGTTCCCCCTCGGCCTGTCCTACGACGCGCGCATGTACGCGGCGGAGAAGCTCAACCGGACGTTGGCGGACACGCAGATCCTCTACGCGCTCTACAAGAAGAGCCACTGGAACGTCCGCGGAGCGACCTTCTACCAGCTGCATCTGCTGCTCGACAAGCATGCCGGCGAGCAGCTCGCCCTCGTCGACACGATCGCCGAACGCGTCCAGAGCCTCGGCGCCGTGGCGGTGGGGGATCCGCGACACGCAGCCGAGCTGAGCAACATCCCGCGACCGCCGGACGGCGTCGAGCCGGTTCCCGCGATGCTCTCGAGACTGCTGGACGCGCACGAGCAGATCCTGGTCGACGCCCACAAGGCGGCCGCCAAGAGCGCCGAGCTCGGCGACGACGGAACGAACGACCTGCTCGTCTCGCAGGTCATCCGTACCGGGGAGCTGCAGTGCTGGTTCCTGGCCGAGCACCTGGTCGACACCCCCCTCGTGCGCATCTGACGATCCACCGTCACGGCTGCACGGAGCGCCGCGCGGCCCGGTGCCGACCGGGCTCCGTGTTCGACCGGCCGCCGCGCGCGTGCCTGCGAACCCCCACCGACTCCACTCGGGAAGGCGTCATGACCCAACTCGCGCCCGCTCGGGCGATCCGACCCGGCCCAGCGCGCCGCCGGCCGAAGGGCTCGATGTTCCTCCGGATGCTGCGGACGACGGACCCCAAGGACATCGCGATCCTGTACCTGGTCACGTCGTTCGGCTTCTTCCTGGTCGGCGGTGCGATGGCGCTGCTGATCCGCGCCGAGCTGGCCCGCCCGGGGCTGCAGTTCCTCTCGCCCGAGCAGTACAACCAGCTGTTCACGATGCACGGCACGGCGATGCTGCTGCTGTACGCGACGCCGATCCTGTTCGGCTTCGCCAACTACATCGTGCCGCTGCAGATCGGTGCCCCCGACGTCGCGTTCCCGCGGCTCAACGCTCTGTCGTACTGGTTGTTCCTGTTCGGCAGCCTGATCGTCCTGTCGGGGTTCCTGACACCCGGTGGGCCCGCGGCGTTCGGCTGGTTCGCCTATGCGCCGCTGCATTCGGCGCAGTACTCCCCCGGAGCGGGCAGCGACCTGTGGCTCGCCGGGTTGATCGTGTCCGGATTGGGGACGATCCTCGGTGGCGTCAACTTCATCACGACGATCGTCTGCCTGCGCGCGCCCGGCATGACGATGTTCCGGATGCCGATCTTCACGTGGAACATCTTCGTGACGGCCATCCTGATCCTCATCGCGTTCCCGGTCCTGACCGTGGGCCTGTTCGGGATGCTGGCGGACCGGCACCTCGGGGCGCACGTGTTCGACCCGGCCAACGGCGGGGCGATCCTGTGGCAGCACATGTTCTGGTTCTTCGGCCATCCCGAGGTCTACATCGTCGCGATCCCCTTCTTCGGGATCGTCTCGGAGGTCCTCCCGGTGTTCAGCCGCAAGCCACTGTTCGGCTACAAGGGCCTGATCTACGCGACGATCTCCATCGCGGCCCTGTCGGTCGCGGTGTG
>NZ_BPRG01000218.1:0-452 GCF_036984265.1 Pseudonocardia sp. D17
TGTCGGCGTTGGAGACCGGCCGGATCAACATCGCCGCTCGCAGCGTCGGTGTGGCCCAGCGGGCCTATGACGAGGCGCTTTCCTACGCGCGGGAGCGGACGGCGTTCGGTGGGCCGATCGGTGAGTTCCAGGCGATCCAGCTGCGGCTGGCGGAGATGGCGGTGGCGCTGCAGTCGGCCCGGTTGATGACGTACTGGGCGGCGTCGCGGATGGACGAGGGGGTGCGGATGGACACCGAGTCGGGGATGGCGAAGATCGCGGCGTCGGAGGCGGCGTTGTCGTGCGCGATGGATGCCATGCGTATCCACGGCGGGTACGGCTACTCCACGGAGTTCGAGGTCGAGCGGCTCTACCGCGACGCTCCGCTGATGTCGATCGGCGAGGGCACCAACGACGTGCTGCGCACCGTCGTCGCGAAGTCGCTGCTCGCGGGCAAGGCCGTGATCTCGTGA
>NZ_BPRG01000219.1:0-258 GCF_036984265.1 Pseudonocardia sp. D17
CCCTGATTGTGGGGTGGGTTGGTGTTCTGTCTCGGGTCTCTCCCCTGTTGTTTGGGGGTGGGGGTCGGGTTTTGTTTGGATAGTGTTGTCGGTGGTCATGGCGGAGGGGAAACGCCCGGTCCCATCCCGAACCCGGAAGCTAAGCCCTCCAGCGCCGATGGTACTGCACTCGCCAGGGTGTGGGAGAGTAGGTCACTGCCGGCATCAAATGTGGAATAGGCCCCAGCCTTGATGGTTGGGGCCTATTTCTATTTCTGC
>NZ_BPRG01000220.1:0-1058 GCF_036984265.1 Pseudonocardia sp. D17
ATTTAAGCGCCAGTAAACGGCGGTGGTAACTATAACCATCCTAAGGTAGCGAAATTCCTTGTCGGGTAAGTTCCGACCTGCACGAATGGCGTAACGACTTGGGCGCTGTCTCGACCAGAGACTCGGCGAAATTGCACTACGAGTAAAGATGCTCGTTACGCGCGGCAGGACGGAAAGACCCCGGGACCTTTACTACAGCTTGGTATTGGTGCTCGGTTCGGCTTGTGTAGGATAGGTGGGAGACTGTGAAGTGGCCACGCCAGTGGTTGTGGAGTCGTTGTTGAAATACCACTCTGGTCGAATTGGGTGTCTTAACCTCGGGCCATGATCTGGTTCAGGGACAGTGCCTGGTGGGTAGTTTAACTGGGGCGGTTGCCTCCTAAAGGGTAACGGAGGCGCCCAAAGGTTCCCTCAGCCTGGTTGGCAATCAGGTGGTGAGTGTAAGTGCACAAGGGAGCTTGACTGTGAGACCGACGGGTCGAGCAGGGACGAAAGTCGGGACTAGTGATCCGGCACCTCCTGGTGGAAGGGGTGTCGCTCAACGGATAAAAGGTACCCCGGGGATAACAGGCTGATCTTGCCCAAGAGTCCATATCGACGGCATGGTTTGGCACCTCGATGTCGGCTCGTCGCATCCTGGGGCTGGAGTAGGTCCCAAGGGTTGGGCTGTTCGCCCATTAAAGCGGTACGCGAGCTGGGTTTAGAACGTCGTGAGACAGTTCGGTCCCTATCCGCCGCGCGCGTAGGAGACTTGAGGAAGGCTGTCCCTAGTACGAGAGGACCGGGACGGACGAACCTCTGGTGTGCCAGTTGTCCCGCCAGGGGCATGGCTGGTTGGCTATGTTCGGAAGGGATAACCGCTGAAGGCATCTAAGCGGGAAGCTCGTTCCAAGATGAGGTCTCCCACCACCTTGCGTGGTTAAGGCCCCCAGCAGACTACTGGGTTGATAGGCCAGAGATGGAAGCCCTGTGAGGGGTGGAGTTGACTGGTACTAATAGGCCGAGGGCTTGCCACAACGTGTTGTTCGCATCCACTGTGTGACCCTGAGCACACAACT
>NZ_BPRG01000221.1:0-160 GCF_036984265.1 Pseudonocardia sp. D17
CGATGCTCTCAGCCGTCGCCGACACTGACAGGACCGGGCCCACCACTTCTGAAACGACGTCTAAGTCCTAACGGCGTGCCGGCCCGGGACGTGACGGGAGGGTGTTGAAGATCAGTTTGTGACGACCGACCTCAACACCCTCCTGACCGCACTCTACGTC
>NZ_BPRG01000222.1:0-382 GCF_036984265.1 Pseudonocardia sp. D17
CTGCTCGGGTTGGTGTGGGTCGACGGCGGTTACGTCAACTCGGTGGACGCCGGCCTGGTCGGTTGGGCCCGGCGCAGTGAGGGGCTGGAGGTGGTCGCGGTGCCGCGTAACGCCGACGTGAAAGGGTTCCAGGTGCTGCCCCGCCGGTGGGTGGTCGAGAGAACCTTCGGCTGGTTGACGAGGTGTAGACGGTTGGCCCGGGACTACGAACGCAAGACTGCCCACGCCGAGGCGATGATCAAGTTCGCGATGATCCGGCTGATGGCCGCCCGTCTCGCCGGTGAGGAACTCCCCGCTCCCCGCAGCGACATCGAGAAGGAAGCCGCCCGCCGACTAGCAGAAGACCTCAAAGACTGACCACCGAGGTTCTACAACACTCTCT
>NZ_BPRG01000223.1:0-524 GCF_036984265.1 Pseudonocardia sp. D17
AGCCGCTCGGAGGGGTTGTTCGACCAGACCTGGCGCCAGAGCTCCTTCGGGAAGCTCGTGAACGCCAGGACGTCGGCGCGGGCGTCGTCGAGGTGCTCGGCCACCTTCGGCAATTTGTCGGCGACGGCGTCGAGGACGCGGTCGAACTGGGCGTGCACCGAGACGGCGTCGGGCTGGTCGTAGACCGAGTGCAGCAGCGCCCGCACCCACGGCCAGGACGCCTTCGGGGTCGCGGCCATCAGGTTGGCCGCATAGTGCGTCCTGCACCGCTCCCAGGCCGTCCCGGGCAGGGTCGCGCCGATCGCTGCGACCAGGCCGGCGTGGGCGTCGGAGGTGACCAGCCGGACACCACTGAGCCCGCGGGCGGTGAGGTCGCGGAAGAACCCGAGCCAGCCGGCGCCGTCCTCGGCGGAGGTGACCTGCAGCCCGAGGATCTCTCTCGATGCCCGTCGGCGTTCACACCCGTGGCGAGCAGGGCGTGCACGTTGACCACCCACCCGCCCTCACGGACCTTGAGCACCAGG
>NZ_BPRG01000224.1:0-425 GCF_036984265.1 Pseudonocardia sp. D17
TCGACGACCGCGACACCATCGTCGACAACTCGATCAACCAGAACATCGACAACCGCGGCGGCATCTTCAACCAGGACATCGACGTCGACTCCGTCGTCGCGTCCGGCGACGGCGCGGTGGCCGCGGGCGACGACGTCCGCGACAACACCATCGTCTCCGGCGACGACAACATCCTGGCCGGCGGCAACGTCACCCAGACCGGCGACGTGACCGCGGGCGACGGCGGCGCCATCTCCTTCGGCGGCAACGCGACGGGCAACTACGAGGACAACGACACCACCTCGACCGTCACCAACTTCGGCGACGGCGCCGTCGCGGTCAACACCGCCGGCGCGGGCGGCACCGCGACCCAGACCACGACCCAGGCCGTCGACAACTCGACGACCAACACCACCACGCACACCAACTCGCACAACACCGACAGC
>NZ_BPRG01000225.1:0-151 GCF_036984265.1 Pseudonocardia sp. D17
CTAGTGCCTCGATCGAGAACGTTGGCGTTGTAACCCGGCTGCGGTGATCGGCTGAGAGGCTGTCGTCGGAGGTGGGCGATGGCACGGCAGCCTGAGGTGTTCGTGCGGGATCTGGATCCGGCCGAGGCGCAACGACTGGTAAAGATCACCC
>NZ_BPRG01000226.1:0-177 GCF_036984265.1 Pseudonocardia sp. D17
TGGAGATGAGCAAGTCCGAGATCGTGATGCGGCTGTTGTCGGCCGAGGCGCGGATCCGGCTGGCCGACATGCGGGCGGGCCGGATGAGCGATGAGGACTGGACCCGGATGGCGCGGCGTATGTCGGAGATTTCCGAGGCGCCGTTGTTCATCGACGACTCGCCGAACCTGACGTTGA
>NZ_BPRG01000227.1:0-581 GCF_036984265.1 Pseudonocardia sp. D17
GGGGGGGGCGGATGTCACGCCGGTTACGACCGGCTCCCGGTGAGACGGCGGTGGCAGATCAGGGCGCAGGCCAGCGACAACAGCGCGGTGATCGTCGCTTCGGCGCGGTCGTAGCGCAGCGCGAGGCGGCGGAAGTCCAGCAGCCAGGACATGGTGCGTTCCACGACCCAGCGGACCCGCCCGAGCCGGGTGGAGTCCTCGATCCCACGCCGGGCGATCCGCACCCCGATCCCACGCCCGGCCAGGTAGCGGCGACAACGCGGATAGTCGTAGCCCTTGTCGGCGTGCAGCTTGCCCGGCCGGCGTCGCGGCCGACCCGGCCGACCGGCCCGTTCGCGGACGCCGGGGTTGGTGTCCAGCAGTGGGGCGAGCATCCGACTGTCGTGGGTGTTCGCACCGGTGACCATCGCGTGCAGCGGGAGCCCGTCGCGGTCGCAGAGCACGTGGTACTTGCTGCCCGCCTTGCCGCGGTCGGTCGGCGAGGGCCCGGTGGCCTCTCCGCGGCGTTTGGCCCGCACACTCACGCTGTCCACCGCCGCCCGTGACCAGCCGAGCAGGTCCTGCTGGGCGAGACGGTCGAG
>NZ_BPRG01000228.1:0-207 GCF_036984265.1 Pseudonocardia sp. D17
CGCCGGCCGAAGCGGGGACGGACCGGCCGGCCGCGGGTGCCGGACCGGGCCGCGCTGGCCGGGATCGTGTTCGTGCTCAAGACCGGGATCAGCTGGAACGCCCTGCCCGCCGAGCTCGGCTGCGGGTCCGGGGTGACCTGCTGGCGACGCCTGCAGGAATGGCAGCGGGCCGGGGTGTGGGCGGAACTGCACCGAGTGATGCTCGAC
>NZ_BPRG01000229.1:0-143 GCF_036984265.1 Pseudonocardia sp. D17
TGGTGCTGCACGTGGTGGTGCACTCGGCGTCGGTGCAGGACCGGGCCGGGGCCCGGTTGATGCTCACCGGTGCCCGCGGCCGGTTCCCGCTGCTCGGGTTGGTGTGGGTCGACGGCGGTTACGTCAACTCGGTGGACGCCGGC
>NZ_BPRG01000230.1:0-138 GCF_036984265.1 Pseudonocardia sp. D17
TCGCCCGGGCGCGTAACCGCTTCCTGATCGATCCTCCCCCCACGAGAGGACCGGTCAGCTGTTGTAGTGGGAGTGGGAGCGAAGCGCTTCTTGGGTCGGGCGTGGCGGTTGGCCCAGCGGACGTAGCCGGCGATGGCG
>NZ_BPRG01000231.1:0-333 GCF_036984265.1 Pseudonocardia sp. D17
CGCGAAAAAAGCCGACGCGCTCTTTAGGATCGCGTTCGCCCGCCGTAGCTCGCGGTTCTCGCGCTCCAACTCCGTCAGCCGCTGGGCATCAGAAGTCGTCGTGCCGGGGCGGTCCCCGGTATCGACCTCCTCTTGAGTCACCCAGTTCCGTAGCGTCTCGGGGTTGATCCCGAGCTGCTCCCCGACCCGCGCCAACGCGCCCTTACGAGTAGCCGGGTCGCGTCGAAGATCGACCGCCATCCGGATTGCACGCTCCCGAAGCTCCTCGGGATACTTCCTCGGTGCTGCCATGACTCTCATCCTCCACTGGATTGAGAGCCTCCATCAGACCCG
>NZ_BPRG01000232.1:0-177 GCF_036984265.1 Pseudonocardia sp. D17
TGGAGTTGCCGGTCTATTTCTGCGACCCACACAGCCCCTGGCAGCGGGGCAGCAACGAGAACACCAACGGGCTGTTGCGCCAGTACTTCCCGACTTGTCTGGGGGCAGCGGTCTCGTGATCGGGTTGGCCGCCCGTAGCGTGCCGCAGGACGTCGGACAGGCTGACTCGAGTACTTC
>NZ_BPRG01000233.1:0-214 GCF_036984265.1 Pseudonocardia sp. D17
CCACGTTCGCCGACCGGGCCCGGCACCGCGACGTGATCGTCCCGCTGCTGGAGGAGATCTTCGCCGGGCGCACCGTCGACGAGTGGCTGGTACCTCTTTATGCGGCGTCGATCCCGTGTGCGCCGATCAACGATGTCGCGGGCGCGCTCGCCGACCCGCACACCCTGTCGCGTGAGCTCGTGGCGGAGACGTCGCATCCCCGGTTCGGGACGGT